>JBOGFC010000169.1:0-19172 GCA_050742155.1 Acidimicrobiia bacterium | reverse complement strand
TGGGGCGGCTGGCACGGCGGGTGGCCGAGGCGGGGTTGAACATCGAGCTGCAGTATCTCGCCACCCGCAGCCGGGTGGTGCTCGGCGTCGAGGATCTGGAAGCCCTTCGCTCCGCCCTCGCCTAGCGGGCGTCGGCCGGGGGTGCCGTGACTACCATCGCCGCAGTCGTCTGGTTGGCTTGCCATGGACATACCGGTACACGATGTGCTGATCGTCGGGGGCGGAGGAGCGGGTCTCCGAGCCGCCATCGCCATCGCCGAGGAGCATCCGGACCTGAGTGTGGCCGTCATCTCCAAGGTCTACCCCATGCGCAGCCACACGGTGTCGGCCGAGGGAGGGGCGGCGGCGGTCATCAAAGCGAACGATTCACTCGAGGACCACGCTTACGACACGATCTCCGGATCGGACTGGCTGGCCGACCAGGACGCTGTGGAGGCGCTGGTGACCGAGGCGCCCGGCGAGATGATCCGGCTCGAACACTGGGGTTGTCCTTGGAGCAGAGAGGCGAACGGCCAGGTGGCCGTCCGGCCCTTCGGGGGGATGAGGATCGAGCGGACCTGGTTCGCGGCAGACAAGACCGGGTTCCACATGCTGCATTCCCTCTTTCAGACCTCCCTTCAGCATGCCTCCATCACCCGCTACGACGAGTGGTTCGTGACCAGCCTGGTAGTGGGGGATGACCGCTGCCAGGGGGTGACGGCCATCGAGCTCCGCAACGGTGAGCTGCGGTCCATCGGTGCCAAAGCCGTCATCATGTGCACGGGGGGAGCCGGCCGTATCTACCCCTTCACCACCAACGGGAGCATCAAGACCGGTGACGGCATGGCCTTGGCCTACCGGGTGGGAGTGCCTCTCAAGGACATGGAGTTCGTTCAGTACCACCCCACCGGGCTGCCCGGCACGGGCATCCTCATCACGGAGGCCGCCCGGGGTGAGGGGGGGATCCTCGTGAACCAGGACGGGTACCGCTACCTCCAGGATTACGGCTTGGGCGAGCCGATCGACGTCCACGATCCTCGCCACCCGCAGAAGCGGACCATGGAGCTGGGGCCCCGCGACCGGCTCTCGCAGGCCTTCATCCACGAGCGGGAGAAGGGGCGGACCATCCAGGGGCCCCACGGCGACTACGTGCATCTCGACCTGCGACACCTCGGAGAGAAGGTCATCGACCGCAAGCTCCCCATGGTCCGGGAGCTGACCCTGCGTTATGTGGACATCGATCCTGTCCACCAGCCGATTCCCGTGCGAACGGTGGTCCACTACATGATGGGTGGCATCCAGACCGACATCGACGGCGCCACACCCTTGCCGGGGCTGTTCGCGGCGGGCGAGTGCGCTTGCGTGAGCGTCAATGGAGCCAACCGGCTCGGCTCGAACTCGCTGACCGAGCTCCTCGTCTTCGGGGCACGAGCTGCCCGGGCCGCGGCCCGCTTCGCCCTCGAGCATCCGAGGGTGGACACGGACGCCCTCCAATCGGGGGGCGCCTCCGAGGAGCGGCGCATCGCCGAACAGTTCCTGGAGGGGACCGAAGGCGACCAGACCGTCTCCGCGCTCCGAGCCGAGCTCGCGGAGACCCTCGAAGACGGGGCGGGAATCTTCCGCGACGAATCCTCGCTTCGAGCAACCTGCGCCACCATCCAGGAGCTCAAGCAGCGGTTCCAGCGGCTGAGCCTGGCCGACCGCAGCCGCACCTTCAACACCGAGCTGACCGCCGCCCTCGAGCTGGAATGCATGCTCGACGTGGGTGAGGCACTCGCCCACAGCGCTCTGGCGCGGACCGAGTCGCGGGGCTCGCACCAACGTACCGATTTCCCGCAGCGCGATGACGAGCACTTCCTGAAGCACTCGCTCGCCTATCGAACCGACGGGGAGCCCAAGATCGAATACCTGAATGTGGTGATCACCCGATGGCCACCGGGGGAACGGGTCTATGGCAGTGGCTGAACCTGTGGGGGGAGGGCGCCAGGTCGCCCTGGAGGTGTTCCGCTTCCTCCCCGACGAGGAATCAGAGCCCCGTTTCCAGCGCTACCACATTCCCTTCCGTGATGACTGGGTCGTCCTCGACGCCCTGAACCACATCAAGAATCAAGTGGACGCCACGTTGAGCTTCCGCTGGTCCTGCCGAATGGGGGTGTGCGGAAGCTGCGGAATGATGCTCAACGGCGAGCCGCGCCTCACCTGCGAGGCGTTCCTGCACGAGTACTACCCGGGTTCGATCCGCGTCGAGCCCCTCAGCCACTTCCCGGTGGTCCGCGACCTCGTCATCAACATGGACGACTTCATGGACAAGCTGCCGTCGGTGAAGCCCTGGCTGATCCCGGAGCAACCCAAGCCGGTCGAGGAGGGCGAGTACCTGCAGTCCCCGGCGGAGAAAGCCCACTACCAGCGGTTCAGCATGTGCATCAACTGCATGCTCTGTTACTCGGCCTGTCCCGTCTACGGGCTCGACTCGACCTTTTTGGGGCCGGCGGCACTGGCGCTGGCCCATCGCTACAACCTCGACTCGCGAGACGGCGGGCAGGGGGAGCGGGCTGAGATCGTCACCAGCCACGAAGGCATTTGGGAATGCACCTACGTCGGGGACTGCACCCGGGTGTGCCCCAAGGACGTCGACCCGGCCGGCGCCATCCAGATGGCCAAGCTCTCCCATGCCCTCGACTGGGCCAAGTCGTTGCTCCTGCCCCGCGGGCATCGCTGATGCCCGAGGAGTACCTGCGTCCGCTCTCGAAGAGCTGGTGGCTCCGCAAGCCGATCTACTTCGCCTTCATGATGAGGGAGCTGACCAGTGTGTTCGTGGCGGGCTACGCGGTGTTCTTGCTGGTGCTGGTGGGGTGGGCGGCCGACGCCGGGAGCTTCGGCCGTTTCTTCCAAGCCCTCCGCAGCCCTTGGAGTGTGGCCCTGCACCTGGTGGTGCTGGCGATGGCCCTCTTCCACACGATCACCTGGATCAACCTGACGCCCAAGGTGCTGGTCCTGTGGCGGGGTGAGGAGCAGGTCAGCCCGGCTCTGATCGCCGCCTCCAACTACCTCGCCTGGCTGGTGGTCTCCGGCCTGGTGGCCTGGGTGGCCTTGCGGTGACGACCGCGGATAGGTCGATGGCCCCGCTGTGGTGGCTGCTGTTCTCGGCCGGCGGTGTGGTGAGCGCCCTGCTGATGCCGGTCTCGATCGTGCTGACCGGGATCGCGGTCCCGGCCGGTTGGCTCTCGGAAGACTCCCTGCTGGAGCTGGCGCGCCATCCCTTGGGGGGCCTCTATGTGTTCGTGTTGGTGTCGATGTCCCTGTTCCACTGGGCCCACCGCTTTCGCTACGCCTTGGTGGACCTGGGGCTGGTCCTGCTGGGACGCCAAAGCTGGCTGTTCTACGGAGCGGCGATCGGGGGTACTCTGCTCAGTGGGTGGTTGATCCTGCGACTGTAGAACGGCTGCCCGCGGCCGGAAGGAGCCCAGTGGTCGAGCGTTTCGAGCTCAAGCGGATCTCGAAAGAAGGCCTCCCTGCTGCCATCCAACGGGCAGAGCATTATCGACTCCTCAACCAGCCGGAACAGGCGGAGAGCATCTGCCTCGACGTGTTGGAAGTCGAGCCCGACAACCAACAGGCGCTGGTGACGCTGATCCTGGCCATCGCCGATCAGTTCGCCCAAGGCGGGTCGGGCTCCGGAATCACCGGCACGCGTGAGCACCTGGACAAACTGAGAGATGAGTACCAGCGCGCCTACTACGCGGGCATCATCTACGAACGCCAGGCCAGGGCGTATCTCGGCCGGGGACCATCCAGGGTGTTTGCCTACGACGGCTTCCGGGAAGCCATGGAGTGGTTCGAGAAGGCGGCCATGATCAGCCCACCGGGAAATGACGACGCCATCCTCAGGTGGAACGCGTGTGTCCGCACCATCGACCGCCTGAATCTTCGCCCTCGCCGGGAGGAAGGCGAGCTCGGGCTGGAGTAAAGAGGATGTACCGAGCGGCGAACCTAAGGCTTTGATGCACCGTTTCGGTACAGCCAAGCCTTAGGTTTGTTGGAACTATATGGAAGCATGCTGCGACAAGCCCGAGATGGGGGGTGGTCCGCCTCGATAGGGGGGAAGGTCCCGCCCCGGGTCATGCCGGCCCTGGTCACCCCCTTCACCCGCGACGGCGAGCCGGACCTGGAGGCGCACCTCTTCAACCTCTCCGCCCTGTGGGAGCGAGGTGTGCGGGGGTTCCTCATCGCCGGCTCGACCGGGGAGGGTCCCTACCTGGAGACCGGCGAGCGCCGCCTGCTGGTGAGGGCGGCCCGTGAGCTCCTCGAAGAAGCCTTCCTGATCTGCGGGGCCGCCTCGGAGACCCTGCGGGGGGCGGTGGCCCAGGCAGAGGAGGTCAGCGCGGCGGGCGCCGACGCGCTGCTGGCTCTCACCCCCACCTCCCTGGCCCGAGGGAACAGCGCCGCGGTGCGGGGCTTCTACGAGGAGCTCGCCCAGGCCTCCTCCCTCCCGGTCATGCTCTACTCGGTGCCCAGCTACACCGCCTACGAGCTGCCGGTCGAGCTGGCCGTCGAGCTGGCCGGGCAGCACAACATGGCCGGCATGAAGGACTCCGGGGGGCAGCCGGTCCGCATCGCCCGCCTAATCGAGGAGGCCCCCAAGGAGTTCCTGGTCTACGCCGGTGCGTCGGCGGCCGTGGCACTGAGCTTGGCGGCCGGCGCCTACGGGGCGATCACCGCCAGCGCCAACTACGTCCCCGAGCTGGTGATGGAGGTGGTCGAGGCGGACTCCGCTCCGCAGGCCGCCCCCGCCCAGGCCCGGCTCCGCGAGCTGGCCGGGGTGGTCGAGGCGCACCGGATCCCCGGCGTCAAGGCGGCCGCAGAAGCGGCCGGCCTGCGACCCGGCCATCCCCGGCGGCCGCTCCAGAGGCTCAAGGGCCCCCAGGCCACCGAGATCCACCGCGCCATGGCCGCCTACTTGGCCCGGGCCAGGCCCCGGTAGGAGCGCGCGCCGGGCGACCGGGGAATGCGGCTTGCTACCCTCCCGCCAGCGACGAAAGGAGCCCTCCGTGGCCGTCGAGTTCCTCTCCGAGGAATGGGCCGAGGAAGTCACCGCCGCCCTCAACTCGCACGACGGTTTCCGCGGAGCGATCCAGGGGATGAGCCTGAGTCTTAAGTTTCATGTCACCGACGTCCCCGGGCGGGACGACATCGACTACTTCGTGCAGGTGGCCGACGGGAAGGCGGTGGTGCGAAGAGGCGTCCTCGACGCTCCGGACGTCTCGATCACCAACACCTACGAGACCGCCGAGGCCATCTCCAAGGGGGAGCTGAATACGCAGAGCGCCTTCATCACCGGCCGGATCAAGGTGGAGGGCAACCTGGCCAAGCTGATGATGCACCAAGCGGCGCTGCAGCACTTCGCCAACGCGGTGTCCGACATCGAGGTCGAGTACTGACGCGACAGGGGCGGCCGGCGGCCGCCCCTGACTGACGAATGAGGCTCGAAGCTACCTCTTCACCGAATCCTTGAGGCTCTTACCGGCTTTGAAGGCCGGAGCCCTGCTGGCCGGTACTTGGATGGGCTGTCCGGTCTGGGGGTTGCGGGCTTGGCGAGCCTTGCGGTCCCGCACTTCGAACGTCCCGAACCCGGTCAGCTGCACGCGATCTCCGCGAGAGAGGGCCCTGGTGATCTCGTCGAACACCGCGTCGATGGCGTCCCCCACCTTCGCCTTGGGCATACCGGTCTTCCCAGCGATCTTGTCCACCAAGTCGCTCTTGTTCATGCGCTAAACCTCCTTCGTCGGCGCATCAGAGCCCGGCCATGCTAACCCCGACCAGAGGGCGGCCCAAACCAAAAAGCCTTGTGCAATAAGCCTTTTCGCGAGGCGGGTCAGGCCAGCCGCACCTCGCCCAGCTCCCCCACCTTGGCCCGCACCGCTTCGGCGGCCTCCCGGAGCGCCCGGAGCTCGTCTTCCTCGAGGGGCAGCTCGATGATCTCCTCCACGCCTCGCGCCCCCAGACGAGTCGGGACTCCCAGGTAGACATCGGCAATCCCATACTGGCCGGTGGTCCAGGCACAGACCGGCATCACCTGGTCCGAACCCTGAAGGACGGCCTGCACCATGGCCGCCGCGGCGGCCGCCGGGGCGAAGTAGGCCGAGCCCTTCTTCAGCAGGCCGACGATCTCGGCTCCGCCTTCCCGAGTCTGCGCCACCACGTCGGCGATCTGGGAACCTTCGAGGAGATCGGTGAGCGGCTTGCCTCCCGCCCGGCACTGCGAGGGGACCGGGACCATCGTGTCGCCGTGGCTCCCCAGCGTGAGGGCCTCCACCTCGAGGATGTCGGCGCCGGTCGCCTCGCTGATGAAGTAGGCGAAGCGGGCACTGTCGAGCATTCCGGCCTGCCCCATCACCTTGCCGCGGGGCAACCCCGAGACGTCGGCGGCCAGCGTGGTCATCTCGTCGAGGGGGTTGGTCACGACGATGAGGACCGGCTCCGCCGAGTGCTCCATCACCTGTTCGGTGACCTGCTGGACGATCTTGGCGTTGATCTCCAGGAGGTCCATCCGGCTCATGCCCGGCTTGCGGGGCGACCCGGCGGTGATCACCACCACCTCGCTCCCGGAGGTGTCCCGGTAATCGTCGGTGCCCACCACCCTGGTCCGGTAACGCTCCACCGGGCGGGCCTGGTTCATGTCCAGGGCCAGGCCCTGGGGCAAGCCTTCCACGATGTCGAACATGACCACCTCGTCTGCCAAGTCCTGTTCGGCCAGCCTCTTGGCCAATGTGGAGCCGTAGTTGCCGGCCCCCACCACCGTCACCTTCATGGCTGTCTCCTAGCTCGACTCGTTCTTGTGACGGTTATCCGCCCATACGGTAAGCAAACGTCACAAGAACAAGATATCCCGGGTGGTATCAAAGAGCGATGCGAACCCTGGTCTTGCTCCTGGCACTGGCCGCCTGCACGGTGGGGGCCCCACCGTCGACCTCCACCCTTCCCACCTCGTTCGACCTCACCGACCCCGAGCTGCAGCGGCAGCTCGGGGCTCCTCCGCCCGAGGAGGTCGACTGGCGCCGCACCCTCGAAGGGATCACGGTGGTGGGCGAGAACACCCCGCCCCTCCCGGCCGAGCTTGACCTCATCGCCGGCGCCCTGCAGGAGGTGCCCCCGCCCCTGGAGGCGGCCGTGACCCCTCGCACCGTGGTACGGATCCCGGCCGTCGAGGAGGCGGGCCGGGTCCACGCAGAGGCGGCCGCTTACACCATCGGGCCCGACGTCTACCTGCTCGACCGCACCTTCCAGATCAGCCCGGACGGCTCCACCCGCTTCGACCTGGCCCGCGCCTACCTGCACGAGCTGGCCCACGTGGCCCAGTTCCTCAGTCTGCACCCCGAATACGTGCGGGCCGCCCTCCAGGGCGAGGTCGAGCAGGTGGACCCGGTGGCCGGTTCCGAGCTGGTGGCC
Source organism: Acidimicrobiia bacterium (assembly GCA_050742155.1). Taxonomy (GTDB): domain Bacteria; phylum Actinomycetota; class Acidimicrobiia; order Spongiisociales; family JALYHC01; genus JBOGFC01. The sequence continues at coordinate 11,747 of JBOGFC010000169.1, read as the reverse complement.
GACTTCGCAGCCGCCACCGGCTGGGTGGACCGGGCCGGCGATGCTCTTCGGCCCGACTGGCATCTCCCCCAAGGCGTGCCGGCTTCCACCGAGTACAGCCTGACGGGCCCCGACGAGGACATGGCCGAGGCGGTGGCGCTGGTCGCCCTGGGCCGGGCCGAGTGGCTCCCGGGCGACCGGGCCGCCTGGGTGGAAGGCTGGCTGGGCGCCACCCCCGAGCAGCTCGCCGCCGGGAAGCCCTGGGCGCCCCGAGGCAGCCAGGAGGTGCTCTCCGACCAGCCGTTATACGACGAGCAGCGGGTCGGCGAGCTGTCCACTCAGTACGCCCATGTCGAGCCCCTGTACTTCGCCCTACCCGCCGACGTGCCGGCCGGCCCGGAGTTGCCGACGGCCATCACCGCCCGCCTCGGGAGCCGGAGCCTCCAGGGGGCCCTGGAGCGGTACTCCGACGACCGGCTGCCCCGCTTCGCCGGTCTTTTCACTCGGTCCGACGGGCTGGCCTACTGGGTGGAGCTGTGGGACTTCCGGGAGGGCACCGGCTTCAGCGAGCGCCCCGACCACCCGGTGCTCGCCTACGTCGTGCTGTGGTGATCAGCCCTGGGAACGGATCACCAGGGCGGTCCGATCGCCCACCTGCTCGACATCGATCAGGCTCTCCTGCAACGGTGCGGTCACCTCCGGCGCCACGAAGAGCTGGGTGCCCTGCTGATCGAGCACCGCATCGCCCTCCTCCGGCTCCTCGGCGAAGGCCAAGCGCACCTGGAGTTGGCCCTGCGGATCGCTTTCGCCGAAGATCCGCACTCCGTACGAGTCGGGCACGCCTTCTGACTGGCGGGCCTCGGTGAGGAGCGCGGCAGCGCTCTCGGTAAGTCCGAGCATGAGGATGATCCCCCTTTCCGGTTCGTGGACCCCCTCGACCTTAACGGCCGCCCGGCTCAAGGCAAAAGGAACCTACATCCGCTCCACCATGGCTTCGGCGAACCGGGAGGTCCTCACCTCGGTGGCCCCCTGCATGAGGCGGGCGAAGTCGTAGGTGACCACCCGGTCGGCGATGGTCGCCTCGAGCGACCGCACGATCAGGTCGGCCGCCTCCCCCCAGCCCAAGTAGCGGAGCATCAGCTCCCCGGAGAGGATGAGCGAGCCGGGGTTGACCTTGTCCTGCCCGGCGTAGCGGGGAGCGGTCCCGTGGGTGGCCTCGAAGACCGCGTGCCCGGTCTGATAGTTGATGTTGCCCCCCGGGGCGATGCCGATCCCTCCCACCTGGGCGGCCAGGGCGTCGGAGATGTAGTCGCCGTTGAGGTTGGTGGTGGCGATGACGTCGAACTCGTCGGCCCGGGTGAGGATCTGCTGCAAGAAGGCGTCGGCGATGGCGTCCTTGATGAGCAGGCGATCACCCGGCTCCCCCCCGCACTCCTCCCAGGACACGGTGCGGTCCCCGAACTCCCCGGCGGCCACCTGGTAGCCCCAGCGACGGAAGGCGCCCTCGGTGAACTTCATGATGTTCCCCTTGTGCACGAGGGTCACGGAGCGGCGCTTGTTCTCCAAGGCGTAGGCGATGGCCGCCCGCACCAGGCGCTTGGAGCCCGATTCCGACACCGGCTTGAGGCCCAGGCCGCTGTCCGGCCGCAGCTCCCACCCGTACTCCTTCTCGAGGAAGCGAAGCAGGGCCTGCGCCTCCTCGCTGCCCGACTCGAGCTCCTTGCCGGCATACACATCCTCGGTGTTCTCCCTGAAGACCACCATGTCGACCCGCTCGGGGTGCTTGACCGGTGAGGGGACCCCGGCGAAGTAGCGAACCGGGCGCAGGCACACATAGAGGTCGAGGGTCTGGCGAAGGGTGACGTTCAGGCTCCGAAAGCCGCCCCCCACCGGAGTGGTCAGCGGTCCCTTGCTGCCGACCAGGTGAGCGCGGAAGGCGTCGAGGGTGTCCTCCGGAAGCCAGTCCCCCACCTCCCGGTGGGCCTTCTCTCCGGCCAGCACCTCCTGCCAGGCCAGCTTGCGCCGCCCCCGATAAGCCTTGTCCACCGACGCCTCGAGGACCAGCCGGGCCGCCCGCCAGATGTCGGGCCCGGTGCCGTCGCCCTCGATGAAGGGGATGATGGGCTCATCGGGCACCCGCAGTCCGTCGGCCCCCATGATGATCGAGGTCGGCATCCCCCCACCCTAACCCTCCCCCGAAGGGGGAGGGAAGGCGCCGGCGGCGGCCACCGTGTTGGCAAGCAGCATGGCCACCGTCATCGGCCCCACTCCCCCGGGAACCGGAGTGATGGCGCCGGCCACCTCGGCCACTGCCTCGAAGTCGACGTCCCCGTGCACTCGATCGCCTTGCCGGGTTATCCCCACGTCGACCACCGTGGCTCCCGGCTTGACGTGCTCAGGGCCGATGAATCCCGGCCGTCCGATGGCGATGACGAGAATGTCGGCCTGCCGGGTGAGCGAGGCCAGGTCGGGGGTCTGCGAGTGCGCCTGCACCACGGTGGCGTCGGTGCCCCGGCTACCGAGCAGCAGGGCGAGCGGCCTCCCCACCAGGAACGAGCGCCCCACCACCACGGCCAGCCTGCCACGGGTGGCGATCCGGAAGTGGTGCAGGAGGGCCATGACCCCTTGCGGGGTGGCCGGGACCAGGCCGGGACGGCCCAGGACCAGGCGGCCCAGGTTGACCGGGTGGAGGCCGTCTACGTCCTTGCGAGGATCGACCAGCTCCAGCACCCGCTGCTCGTCGAGGTCGGGGAGCGGCAGTTGCACCAGGATCCCGTCCACCTGCGGATCGAGGTTGAGCCGCTCCACCAGGGCCTCCAGCTCGTCCTGCGCCGTGCCGGCCGGAAGCCGGTGGTCGAACGAGCGGATACCCAGCTCCTCGGCCGCCCGATGTTTGCCGGTGACGTAGAGGTGAGAGGCGGGATCATCTCCCACCAAAACGCTGGCCAGGCCCACCTCCCTGCCCGGCGCGCCGAGTCGTGCCAGCTGCTCGGCCACTCGTTGCCGAACGGCGCGGGCCGCCTCCCGGCCGGAGAGGATCCGGGCGCTCAATGCCGGAAGTGCCGCCTTCCGGCGAAGACCAGGGCCACGTCCCGCTCCCGCGCGGCGGCGATCACCTCCTCGTCCCGCCGGGACCCGGAGGGGGCGACTACGGCTCGCACCCCAGCGTCGGCGAGCACGTCGATCCCGTCCCGGAAGGGGAAGAAGGCGTCGGCGGCCGCCACGGCCCCGCCGGCCCGCTCGCCCGCCTTGGCCACCGCCCGCTGGGCGGCCCCCACCCGGCTCTGCTCGCCGGCCCCCACTCCCACCGCGGCTCGCGCCCGGGCCACCACCACCGCGTTGGACTTGGCGAAGGCGGCCACCTTCCAGGCGAACCGAAGGTCGGACCACTGCTCGGCACCGGGAGGTCGGGTGAGGCTGCTCCACTCTCCGTCCTCGGTCGAGTCTCGTTGCTGGATGAGGATCCCCCCCTCGATTCCCCGCATCTCCCAGCCTCCTCGGAGGGAAAGAGGAGCCTCCAGCAGCCGCAGGCCCTTCCGGGCGGCGAGCACCTCGAGGGCCTCTCCGGAGATCTCGGGTGCCACCACCACTTCCAGGTAACCGGCCCTGATCTCCTTGGCGGTGGCCTCGTCGAGCGGCCGGTTGACCGCCACCACTCCACCGAAGGCGGAGAGGGGATCGCACTCCCAGGCGGCCCGATAGGCGCTCGTCAGATCGTCCCGCTCGGCCACGCCGCACGGGTTGGTGTGCTTGACGATCACCACCGCCGGGTCATCGAAGTCGCCCACCAGGCGCCAGGCCGCCTCGGCGTCGACCAGGTTGTTGAAGGAGAGCTCCTTGCCCTGGCGCTGACGGGCGGTGGCCCACCAGCCGGCCCGGCCCGGCTGCAGATAGGCGGCGGCCGGCTGATGCGGGTTCTCGCCGTACCGGAGCAGGCGAATCCGCCGGAGCGGGAGCACCAGGCGCTCCGGAAGGCTCTCCTCCCCCTTGAGCCAGTTCGAGATAGTGGCGTCGTAGGCGGCGGTCCGGCCGAACGCCTGGTGGGCGAGGCGCAGCCGCAGCTCCTCCTCCAGCCCGCCCGACTCCACCGCCTCGGCCACCTCCCCGTACTGGTCGGGCGAGGAGACCGCCCCCACCCAGGCGTGGTTCTTGGCGGCGGCCCGCAGCAACGCCGAGCCGCCGATGTCGATGGTCTCGAGGGCCGGTGCCTCCTCGAACGGATAGAGATCGACCACCACCAACTGGAAGGGCTCGATGCCCAACTCACCGAGCACCTCATCCGCCGGATCGGCCAACACGCCCCCGTGAATGGAGGGGTGGAGGGTCTTGACCCGGCCCCCCAGGATTTCCGGGAACCCGGTCACCTCGGTGACTTCGGTGACGGCCAGTCCGGCCGACCGCAGCGCCTCGGCCGTTCCTCCCGAACAGATCAACTCCACGCCGGCTCCCGCCAGGCGCCGGGCAAAGCCCTCCAACCCCCGCTTGTCGGATACCGAGAGCAGCGCCCTGCGCACCGCCACCCGGCTCATCTATCGCCCCCTCCCTGAGCCTCCCCCAAAGGGGGAGGGAACTCCAAGGAGCCCTCCCAGGTCACCAGGCGGCCCTCCACCCGCAGCCGCCGGTGGGCCAGCGCCTTGACCACCTGCGGGTAGAGGCGGTGCTCTTCTGCCTGAATACGGGCGTGGAGGGTGGCCTCGGAGTCGCCGGGCACCACCTCCACCACGCGCTGGGCGATGATGGGCCCGTGGTCCACCTCCTCGTCCACCAGGTGGACGGTGACCCCGGTCACCTTCACCCCGTGACGGAGGGCATCCCGCACCGGACGAGCGCCCGGGAAGGCCGGCAGCAGCGAAGGGTGAACGTTGAGAATCCGTTCAGGGAAGCGCTCCAGGGCCTTCCGGTCCAGCACCCGCATGAAGCCGGCCAGCACCAGCGCCTCGGCATCGTGCTTCTCGGCCGCGTCACCGACCGCCTCCGTGAAAGCCGTCCGATCGGGGAAATCGCCGAAGGCGATCACCTCGGACGGCACACCCGCCCGGGCGGCCCGCTCCAGGGCGCCCACACCCGCACGGTCGGAGATCACCACCACCACCTGGGCCCCGAAGTCGGGGTCGGCCCGGGAGGCATCGAGGATGGCCTGCAAGTTGGATCCCGTCCCGGACACCAGGACGGCTATGGGGAGCACGCCGGAAGAATAGGGTTGAGCCCTAGCGCCCCAGCGCCTCGGCGATCAGGTCGCCGATCTCCCCCGGCATGGTGGCCACCCTGACCCCGGCCGACTCCAGTGCCCGCTGTTTGGCGGCGGCGGTCCCCTGCGATCCGGAGATGATCGCCCCGGCATGCCCCATGCGCTTGCCCGGCGGGGCGGTGAAGCCGGCGAGGTAGGCGACCACCGGCTTCTCGACGCTCTCGGCGATGAAGCGGGCGGCCTGCTCCTCCTCGTCGCCGCCGATCTCGCCGATCATCACCACCCCCTCGGTATCGGGATCGGCCTCGAAGAGCTCCAGGATCTCGACGAAGGAGGTGCCCGGCACCGGGTCGCCCCCGATCCCCACGCAGGTCGACTGGCCGATGCCGCGGCTCGTCAGCTCGTACACGGCCTGGTAGGTGAGCGTCCCCGACCGGGAGACCACTCCCACCGAGCCCGGCATGGTGATCTCATGGGGCATGATCCCCACGTTGGCCTTGCCCGGCGAGATGAGTCCTGGGCAGTTGGGGCCGATCAGGATCGTATCGGAGGTGGCCCGCAGGTAGTTGTAGAGCCTCGCCTCGTCGTGAGCGGGGATGCCCTCGGTGATGCAGACCACCAGCCTGATCGCCGCGGCGGCGGCCTCCAGGACGGCGTCGGAGGCGAGGGCGGGTGGTACGAAGGTGAGGGCGGTGTTCGCTCCGGTGGCGCCCACCGCTTCGGAGACGGTGTCGAAGACGGGAATGCCCTCCACCTCCTGGCCGCCCTTGCCCGGGGTCACCCCGGCCACGACCTCGGTGCCGCAGGCGCGGTTGCGGAGGGCGTGGAAGCGGCCCTCGTTGCCGGTCAGGCCCTGGACGACCACGCGCGTCCGCTCGTCAACCAGGATCGCCACCAAGCACCTCCTTTTCTCTTCTTGTTGGGGGGGCCGGTGGCAGTTGGAGTCCCTGGCGAAGGCGTTCTGGCGCGCAAAGATCACACCAGGGTGTGAAGTTTGCGCGCCAAAAGCCCAAACCCCCCGGCACCCTGGTCCCCTCGTCAACCCGGATCGCCACTAGGCCCCCTCCCTCCCCTCCCCCAAAGGGGGAGGGGAAAGGGTGGCCAGCTCGACGGCCCTCTCGGCCGCCTCGCGCATCGTGGCGGCCGGAACGAGGCGGTCGGCATCGACCTCCGCCAGGATCTCCCGGCCCTCCTCGGCGTTTGTGCCGTCCAGCCGCACCACCAGCGGCCAGGGCAGCTCCAGGCGGGAGAGAGCCTCGGTGATCCCCTGAGCCACCAGGTCGCAGCGGGTGATGCCCCCGAAGATGTTGACCAGCACCGCCCGGACCGCCTCGTCGTGCGTGAGCACCTCCAGGGCATTGGTGATGGTTTCGGCCCCGGCCCCTCCCCCCACGTCGAGGAAGTTGGCCGCCCGTCCCCCCACGTGCGACACCACGTCCAGGGTGGACATCACCAAGCCGGCCCCGTTGCCGATGATGCCCACCTCGCCCTCCAGCTTGATGAAGTTGAGCCCGCGCTCTTTGGCCATCGCCTCGATCGGATCGACCGTGAAGGCCTCCCGGAAGTCGGCGAAGTCAGGGTGGCGGAAGAGGGCGTTGTCGTCGATGGTTACCTTGGCGTCCAGCGCGACCACCCGGCCCTCCCCGGTGAGCACCAGCGGGTTGACCTCCACCAGGTCGGCATCCAGGTCCACGAAGGCCCGGTAGAGCTTGGCGAGCATGCCCGACGCCTCCCGAGCCGCGCCGCGTTCCAGGCCGGCCCGGTAGACCAGCTCTCGAGCCTGCCAATCGCTCAGGCCCACGACAGGGTCGACATGTAGCCGGGCCACGGCCGCGGGGTCCCGCTCCACTACCTGCTCGATGTCCATCCCCCCCTGGGCGCTCACCATCCCCAGGTGCCGGCGGGCCGAGCGGTCGAGGGTGAAGGAGGCGTACCACTCGGCGGCGATCTCGGTGGCTCGCTCCACCCATACCGAGTGGACGGTGTGGCCCCCGATCTCCATACCGAGGATCCCGGCGGCCGCCTGCCCGGCCTCCTCGGGCCCCTCGGCCGGCTTGATACCGCCCGCCTTGCCCCGGCCCCCCACCTGGACCTGGGCCTTGACCACCACCCGGCCGCCCAGCTCCCCGGCCGCCCGGCGGGCCTCCTCGGGGCTTGCGGCCAACCGGCCCTCCGGAACCGCCACCCCGACCTGCGCCAACAGCGACTTGCCTTGATGCTCGAAGAGGTCCACCTTCGTCCTTCTATAGGGGAGCCTTCCCCCTCCCGCACCATCCCCTCAGGGCGAGGGTTGGGGAGGGGGCCAAGTCTCTCATCGCTCGGGGACGTGCTCCCGCACCCACTCCACGATCTCGGCCAGAGGTGTGCCCGGAGTGAATATCCCGACCAGCCCCGCCTTCTCGAGCTCCGGGATGTCCTCATCGGGGATGATGCCGCCCCCGAACACCTGGATATCGTCGGCGTCCTGCTCTCGAAGCAGCTCCACCACCTTCGGGAAGAGGGTCATGTGGGCGCCGGACAGCACCGAGAGGCCCACCCCGTCGACGTCCTCCTGAATGGCCGTCTCCACGATCTGCTCGGGTGTCTGGTGAAGTCCCGAGTAGACCACCTCCATCCCCGCATCCCGCAGCGCCCGGGCGATCACCTTGGCTCCCCGGTCGTGCCCGTCGAGGCCCGGTTTGGCGATGAGAATCCGGCGGGGCATGGTGATCCGAGATTACCCCCACACGGAAAGGATCGGCGGCCCACTAGGTTGAGGGGAACGGCGGAAGGAGTCACCGTGTCCAACCTGCACGAGATCTCCGCCCAGGGGCAGAGCATCTGGCTTGACGAGCTGCGGCGGGCATGGCTCGCCTCCGGCGAGCTGGAGCGCATGATGCGCGAGGACGCCCTCACGGGGATGACCTCCAACCCCACCATCTTCGCCAAGGCGATCAGCGGGTCGACCGATTACGACGAGCAGCTGCGCCGGCTGGTCGAGGAGGGGGCGGACACCAAGGACCTGTACGTCACTCTGGTCACCGAGGACATCCAGGTCGCCTGCGACATCCTCCGCCCGGCCTGGGAGGAGACGGGGGGCACCGACGGCTTCGTCTCCATCGAGGTGTCGCCGGGGGTGGCTTACGACACGGCCGCCACCATCGACGAGGTGCGTGCCTGGCACAAGCGGATCGCCCGCCCCAACTGCCTGGTGAAGGTGCCGGCCACTCCGGCCGGGCTGCCGGTGATCGAGCAGATGATCGGCGAAGGGCTCTCCATCAACGTTACCCTCACCTTCGGGCTGGACCGCTACCGGGAGGTGGCCTCAGCCTACCTGGCCGGCCTGGAGCGCCTCCTGGGACAGGGTGGCGATCCTTCCAGCATCTTCTCGGTGGCCTCCTTCTTCGTCTCCCGGGTGGACAGCGAGGTGGATCGGCGCCTGGACGACCTGGCCGGCGATGCCGAGGGCGCCCGACGGGAAGAGCTCCTCGCCCTACGCGGTAAGGCGGGGATCGCCAACGCTCGAGCCGCCTACGGGATCTTTCAGGAGACCTTCTCCGGAGATCGGTGGGAGAGGCTGGCCGGCCGGGGGGCACGGGTTCAGAAGGTGCTGTGGGCCTCCACCAGCGTCAAGGATCCCGCCTACCGCGACACCATGTACGTCGAGGAGCTGGTGGCACCCGAAACGGTGAACACGATGCCGGTCTCCACCATCCGGGCCTTCCAGGATCACGGTGACCCCGGCGCCGGCCCCTTCGGCCGCTCGGAGATCGAGGAAGCCCGCCGCACCCTCGACCGGCTGGCGGAGGTGGGCATCGACTACCAGGACGTCACCGATGTGCTGGAGCGAGAAGGCGTGGAGAAGTTCGCCGACTCGTTCGAGGAGCTGATGGACTGCCTGGAGACCAGCCGCCGGGCGCTCTCCCAGTCCGGCTGGCAGCTCCACAACCTGGAAGACGAGGCCCCCGGCGGCCTGGCGGCCAAGATCTGGACCAAGGACGCCTCCGCCTGGGGGGAGGGCGAGGACGACCCGGCCGAGCGCCTCGGGTGGCTGGAGCTGCCGGAGAAGATGGACGACCAGGTCCGCCGGCTGCAGGCCTTCGCCAAACGGGTGGTGGAGGACGGTATCCGCCACGTCGTGCTGCTCGGCATGGGGGGCTCGAGCCTGGCACCGGAGATGTTCATGGAGGTCTTCGGGTCGGCTCGTGAGCATCCCTCCCTGGCCGTGCTCGACTCCACCCACCCCGAGCGGATCAGGGCGGTCGCCCAGGGCATCGATCCCGACAAGAGCCTCTTCCTGGTCTCCAGCAAGTCGGGCACCACCACCGAGACAATCTCCCTCTACCGGTACTTCCGATCCCAGATCGATGACGGGCGGCACTTCGTGGCCATCACCGACCCGGGATCCCCTCTCGAAGGCCTGGCCGGCGAGGAGGGCTTCCGGGCCACCTTCACCAACCCGCCCGACATCGGGGGCCGGTATTCGGCCCTCTCGTATTTCGGCCTGGTGCCGGCGGCCCTGATCGGGGCCGACCTAGAGGCCGTCCTCTCGGCCGGCCACCGTTCCATGAACGCCGCTGAGCGCTGCGTGCCGGACGGCCATAACCCCGGTTTGGTGATCGGCGCCGCCATCGCCCGCCTCGCCAAGCAGGGTCGCGACAAGCTGACCTTTCTCATCTCCGAGCCGATCGCCTCGTTCGGGAGCTGGGTGGAGCAGCTGGTGGCCGAGTCGACCGGCAAACGGGGCACCGGCATCGTACCGATCGTGGGGGAGCCGCAGGTCGATCCCGAGCGGTACGGAGCGGATCGGGCCTTCGTCCACATTCGCCTGGATGGGGACCGATCGCAGGATGGCTTCGTCGAGTCATTGGTGGAGGCCGGGCATCCCCTGATCGCCGTCCGGGTGCCCGACCCGGCTGGGATCGGGGCGGAGATCTATCGGTGGGAGTTCGCCATTGCGGTGGCCGGAGCCGAGCTGGGCATCAACCCCTTCGACCAGCCCGACGTGGAATCCGCCAAGCGGACCACCCGGGAGATCCTCGAGGAGGCCGAGGAGATCGAGTGGGCCGAGGAGGATCCCGCTCATCTCTTCGAGGGTCTCGAGCCACCCGAATATGTTGCGGTACTGGCCTTCGTCGCCCCGACCGATGAGCATCTCACCACCATCGCCGCCGCCCGGCGGCGGCTCCTCCTCGAGCACGAGGTGGCCTCCATGGGCTCCTTTGGTCCCCGCTACCTGCACTCCACCGGCCAGCTCCACAAAGGGGGCCCGCCCAGGCTCCGGGCGCTGGTGGTCTTCGACCGGCCGTCGGACGACCTGGCCATCCCCGGACGTGATTACGGCTTCGCCCACCTGATCGCCGCCCAGGCGGAGGGAGACGCCCACGCCCTGCGCCAGGCCGGGCGTCGGGTGGCCCGCACCACCTGGGAGCGCTTCGAGGCCTGGGCTACCAGATGAAAGACCGGCTGGCGCCCGACCCGCACGTCATCGTGGTGGTGGGAGCCACCGGCGACCTGGCCCGGGAGAAGCTCATCCCCGCCCTCTACCACCTGGCCGTCGACGGCCTCCTTCCCGAGCGCTATCGGATCGTGGGGTCGGCCGGCACGCAGCTCGACAACGACGGGTTTGGCTCGGTGGTGCGCGACTCGGTCAAGCAGTACTGCGCCTGCCATCCGGAAGGGGCCAGCTGGAAGCAGTTCTCGGAATCCCTCTCGTACGTGGCGGGCCGCCTGGAGCCCGGCAACATGGAGGAGCTCCAGAGGGAGGTCGCGGAGGCCGAGGACGAGCTCGGCGGCGCGTCTCGCCGCCTCTTCTACCTGGCGGTGCCCCCGTCCGCCTTCGGCACGATCACCAAGGGCATCGGCCAGGTGGGGCTCAACGAGCGGGCCAACATCGTCTATGAGAAGCCGTTCGGCTCCGACCTCCGCTCCGCCCGTGAGCTCAACGAGGTCGTCCACGAGGTCTTCGACGAGTCACAGGTCTACCGGATCGACCATTTCCTAGGCAAGGAGACCGTGCAGAACATCCTCGCCTTCCGGTTCGCCAACGGCATGTTCGAGCCGATCTGGAACCGGAACTTCGTCGACCACGTCCAGATAGACGTTCCAGAGACGATCGGGATCGAGAAGCGGGCGGTCTTCTACGAGCAGACCGGGGCGCTGCGGGACATGCTGGTCACCCACTTGTTCCAGGTGCTCTCCTTCGTAGCCATGGAGCCGCCGGCCACCTTCGACCCGCCGGCTCTGATCGCCGAGAAGGTGAAGGTGTTCAAGTCGATCGTCCCCCTCCAGCCCCAGGACGTGGTGCGGGGCCAGTTCGACGGGTACCGAGAGGTGCAGGGAGTCGACCCGGCTTCGGAAGCGGAGACCTTCCTGGCCGCCAAGCTCTACGTCGACAACTGGCGTTGGGCGGGCGTCCCTTTTTTCCTGCGGACCGGTAAGGCGATGGCCGAGAAGCGCTCCACGGTGACCATTGCCTTCGCCGAGCCCCCCCGCCAGCTCTTCCCCGACGCGCAGCTGGAGGGCTTCGAGCCCGACCACCTCACGCTGGAGCTGGGGCCCCGAGAAGGGGTCTCGCTGGCCTTCATGGCCAAGATGCCCG
>JBOGFC010000168.1:0-3690 GCA_050742155.1 Acidimicrobiia bacterium | reverse complement strand
ATCGCTCATTGGGAAGCGGCCGCGCCTGCCCCCTTCACCCGGCACGAGCACGAAGCGACCGCACACGAGGGTCGCCTCCTGGTCATGGGCAATCGGGCCGGGGTGTCGGTCGCCGAGCCGGTCGGCGCGGATGCGGCGGGCGAGGCGGTCCTGACCCTAGAAGTGGTGGGGGAGGAGTTCGAGTTCAGCCCGAGCACCGTGCAGGTGCCGATCGGCGAGCCGGTGCGCATCGTGCTGCGCAACGAAGGCCTGATCGAGCACGACCTGGTCGTACAGGAGGCCGGGGTCTACCTGCGCGCCGACCCCGGCCAGACGGTGGAGACGGTGGCCGTGTTCGAGGGTCCGGTCACCTTCTTCTGCTCGATCCCCGGGCACGCCGAGGCCGGCATGGTGGGCCAAGTGGAGGCGGCCGGCGGAGGCGAGGCCGCGCAGGCTCCCGTCGAACTCGGTGCCGGCGGCGACCTGGGCTTTCACCAGATGTGGTGGTACGACCCGACGGCCGACGAGTGGACCCGGGCGGCCGACCTCCCCCACAGCTTCGACCACGTGGAGCTGGTCAGTCACGGCGACCTGATCTATTCGATCGGTGGCTTCTTCGGGAACACGGGGGAGGGGGTGCGCGACGACGTGTTCGCCTACGACCCGAGCGAGGACTCCTGGCGCCGGGTGGCCAGCCTGCCCACCCCGCGCGGCTCGATGGCCTGTGCCAGCGACGGGTCGCGGATCTACTGCACGGGGGGGCGCAGCGAGCCGGAGGGGACGCCCTCGGCCACCGACCTGTTCGCCTACGATGCGGACGCCGACAGCTGGGAGGTGCTGCCCGAACCCCTGCCCACGCCGCGTGACCATGTCGGGGCGGCGGTGGTGGACGGTGTCTTGTGGGTGATCGGAGGACGAGGGACCGGGGAGCGCAAGACCCCCACGGGGGCTACCGAGGGCTACGTGATCGAGACCGGGGAGTGGATCACCGGGGCCAACCTGCCGACTCCCCAGAGCGCCGGTGGCCTGGGTGTCATCGACGGGAAGATCGTGGCGTTCGGCGGCGAAGGACCGGTGCCCGGGGCTGCCGGGGCAGCCGGCCGCAATTTCATGGTCTTCGAGGACGTGAGCATGTACGACCCCGGCACCGATCGATGGGTGCGCCTCGACCCGATGCCCACTCCGGTGCACGCCATGGCGTATGCCCAGGTCGACGGACAGGTCCACTCCATCGGCGGTGGGGTGGTCTCGGGAGCCTCCGCCTCCGACCTCCACCAGGTGCTCGTCTTCGACTCCTAGGACCGGCCGCCACGGTCGGGGCCGGCCTCTCGCAAGGCCAGGCGCAGGACCCGGGCGATGCCTTCCACCGACGAGCGGTCGGTGGGGACCTCCGGCTCCGGGCCGCTCGGCTGTTCCCCGTCCCGCCACTGCCGGTAGAGGCGATGGACCGCGCGGTGGAGGCCCGGCTCGTCGCCGAGCGGAACCACCACCGACTTGCTCGACGACCGCAGCAGCTCGGCCGTGTCGCCTTCCGGGACCACGGCCAGGATGCGCCGGGCGAAGGCCAGGTACTCGAAGACCTTGCGACCGATCCACCAGGGTTCCTCGGCCGCCAGCACCAGGCAGACGTCGGCGACGGCCATCTCCGAGACCGCCTGGAGGCGCGGCACCCGCCCCAGGTGGGTGACCCGACACCCGGCCGACCCCGGCTGCATGGCTCGGCGCTGGTCCTCGGTGACCTGGCCCACGATGCGCAACTCGGTCTCGTCGGGCAGACCACACAGGGCCGGCAGGACGACGGCCGGAGTCAGCCAGCCGGGGGCGCGGGTATCGCGACGGAAGCTCCCGACGTAGGCCACCGTGAACCGGTCCGGTTGGTGACCCGACGCCGAACGATCGGCCCGGAGCTCTTCGGGATAGCCATTGGTGACGACGTGCATCCGGGCCGGCTCGAGCTCCGGGTGGAGCTGCAGCAGCCGGGCCCGCATGCCCGGAGTCAAGGCGATCACCGCCGCCGCTCTGCCCAGGTAGGTCCTCTCCAGGTCCTGCATGCGCCGCACGTAGGCGGGCGAGCGGACCAGGGCCCGCCGGTCGAAGCTGGGGGGGTCGCGCAGTTCCTGAACACAGGGCACCCCCAGGCGCTCGGCCAGGCCGTCGGCCGCCACCATGGCGCTGAAAGGCGGAGAGGTGGCTAAGACCAGTCGGTGTCCGGCCAGGTCGGCGGCGACCGCCCGGGGAACGTGGCGCGCCCAGCGCACGAGAATGTCCGGGCTGGCCCAGGCGCGCGCCAGCCGTCGCAGGACGGGGGTCTTGCTGGCCCACCGCAGCACCCAGTCGCCCGGCGCCTCGGGGCGCAGGACGTGCGCCTCGTGTGCCGGCAACGTCCGCCCTAGGGCCGGGCTGCCGGACTGCTGGGACACCCATCCCTGGGGGATGGTGATCACGGTCGGGCGGAAGCCGAAGGCGGGCAGATGCCGCACTACCGCCTCCACCCGAAAGGTCCCGGTGGAAGCCATCGGCGGGTAGCGGGCGGTCACGTAAGCGACCAGGATCGGCTCAGGGGGGGCAGGCTGGGCGGGCGGCCCGGCCGCTTCGGTCACTCCTGGGGGGCCAGGTACGAGATAACTCCGCCACCGAACTCGGCGATGTAGATGGTCCCGTTCGGAGCCTGGACCATGGCCAGCGGGAGGGAGAAGCCGTCGCCGATGGTCTCCTCTCCCTCCACGGCGGTCCCGTCGCCCGACAGCGGGAGGCGCCGGATCTCGCCCCCGCTCCACCAGGCGTAGATCAGATCACCTTGCCAGCTCCCCTGGAAGAAGTCGCCGCGGAACTCGATGATGGCGTTCGAGGAGGGCGGGACCAGCCGCAGCATGTCGTGCTCCTCGGGGGTCTCCTCGGAAGGAGGCACATACGCGCACTGCCGGGCATCCTCCCGCCCCCGGTTCCGGTTGGGGCTGCCGTAGTACTCGCCCTCCAGGAGGAGGTGGACCTGGTCGGGATCGTTGTCGGGCGGTGCCGATGGGGTCTGGCAGTCGGCCGAGGCCGGCACCGGCTCCGAAGATCCATTGTCGATCCCGTAGATGTTGCCGTTGGAGTGCAGCACGAAGTCGTACATGTTGCGCAGGCCGGCGGCGAACACCGCCACGTCGCCCGAGACCAGGTTCGTCTCGGCGGTGGCCTGCGGACGGTCGTACACCAGCGCGCCGTCGAAGTCGGGGTCGGAGAGGTCGGCGACCAAGAGGGCCGCCGAAAGGGGAGTCTCGTCCCAATCTCCCCAGCGATCGTCGTCCGGGGTGCTCGGGACTCCGAGGGGGGTGGCTCCGCCCTGGGCGATGAAGAGGCGGCCCGAGTCGTCGAAGGCGAGGGCGTTGGTGCCGTGGTTGTGCTTGGAGACGGGCAGGCCGGAGATCACCACCCGGCGCTCGCTCCAATCCGGCCCGCCCAGACGGACCACCTCGTTGGGAAAGGGATTCCCCTCGGAGGTGCCCAGGACGAAGTTGTTCGATACGTAGAGCCCCGGCTCCTCCTCCTGGGAGTTGAAGGCCAGTCCGAGGATCTGGTTGAAGTCGTCGGGGGCGGCCAGCTCTTCCACATCGACGACGGCCCGCCCCCCGGAGTCCAGGGTGAGAGCCACGATGCGGCCCGCCAGCTCCGCCACGTAGAGACGGTCGTCGGGTCCCCACACCATGGCGGTAGGCTCCTCGAGCTCGA
>JBOGFC010000167.1:0-44265 GCA_050742155.1 Acidimicrobiia bacterium | reverse complement strand
AGAGCGGAGCGTCAGCAAGCGACCACTCAGCCACATGCATGCTGACCAGCAACAATGGCCAGTCAGCCTCCTCAGCGTGCCGTCAAAGCTTGCCCGTCACCCCAACAGTGCGGAAAACGGGTCTAGTTTTCTAGTACTAGAGCATTAGGTTTCCGCCTGGAGCCTAGAGTCGGCCTCCCGCGAAAAAGGAGCCGAGATGCCTGAACCTCTTCCCGAGGAGGTCGTGCAGATGTTCGGGGCGCCCAACTTCGCCTACCTGGCCACCTTGATGCCGGACGGCTCGCCCCAGGTCTCGCCGGTATGGGTGGACGTAGCGGACGGCTACCTCCGCGTCAACACTGCCGAGGGGCGCACCAAGCCGAGGAACGTCCGCGGCGACCCACGGGTGGCCATCTCGGTGCTCGATCAAAAGCGCCCCTACAGCTGGGCGCAGGTACGGGGCCGGGTAGTTGACGTCCGCCGGCAAGGTGCCCTCGAGCACATCAACCAGCTCTCTCGGAACTATCTGGGGATCGACTACCCGCTGCCGGAGGGGATGGAAAGGGTCATCCTGGTGATCGAGCCCGACCACGTCAGCTACGCCATCCGCCGGCGGCCTGGCCGCCAGGACGACGGCTGAGCGTGCCCGACCTGGGCGAGACCCTCGCCGGTCGCTTCCGAGAGGCCATCAGCAAGGCATTCGGCCTGGAAGCCGACCCGCTGGTCCGGCCCACCCAGGACCCCGCCTTCGGCGACTACCAGGCCAACGCGGCGATGGGCCTGGCCGCTCAGATGTCGGCCAGCCCTCGCCGGGTGGCGGAGCGGATCGTCGAGCACCTCGAGGTCGCCGACCTGGCCGAGCCACCCGAGGTGGCCGGACCCGGCTTCATCAACCTCCGACTGCTCCCCGACTACCTGGGGCGCTGGGGAGCCGAGCTGGCGGCCGACGGACGACTGGGCGTCGACGCGCAGGCGGCGCCTGAGAGGATCGTCGTCGAGTACTCCCAACCCAATGCCGCCAAGGAGATGCACGCCGGGCACCTGCGCAGCACGGTGATCGGGGACGCCCTGGCCAGGATCTTGGACTTCGTCGGCCAGCGGGTGATTCGCCAGAACCACATCGGCAATTGGGGGACACAGTTCGGGATGCTGGTCGAGTGCTTGGTCGAGCTGGGCTCCCCCGACCGAGTTCGCTTCGACGACCTCAACCAGCTCTACCAGGAGGCGCAGGCCCGCTTCCAGGCCGAGCCCGAGTTCGCCGAGCGGGCCCGCAAGCGGGTGGTGGCGCTCCAGGGCGGGGACGAGGTGACGCTGGACATCTGGCGCCGCCTCATCGCCGAATCAAGGCGCCACTTCGAAGAGATCTACCGGCGGCTGGGGACCACGCTCGACGACTATCGGGGAGAGAGCTTCTATAACCCCATGCTCCCCGAGGTGGTCGGAGAGCTGGAGGGAAAGGGGCTCACCCAGGTCAGTGACGGGGCGGTCTGCGTGTTCCCAGCCGGATTCGCCCGTCCTGACGGCACACCGTTGCCCTTCATGATCCAAAAGTCGGACGGCGGCTACTTGTATGCCACCACCGACCTGGCCGCTCTCCGTTACAGGATCTTCGACCTCGAGGCCGAGCGGATCGTCTATGTGGTCGACGCCCGTCAGTCCCAGCACTTCGCCATGCTCTTCGCCACCGCCCGGATGGCGGGGTGGCTCGGGGACGATGTCCGGGCCGAGCACTGCGCCTTCGGTTCGGTTCTGGGCGAGGACGGCCGGCCCTTCAAGACACGAGCGGGAGACACGGTGCGGCTGTCCGACCTGCTCGATGAGGCCGAAGAGCGGGCGGCGGCGGTGGTGGCGGAGAAGAATCCGGAGCTGGGAGCCGACGATCGGAAGAGAGTCGCCCAAGCGGTAGGGATCGGGGCCCTCAAGTACGCCGACCTGTCTTCGCACCGTGTGAAGGACTATGTGTTCAGCTGGGACCGCATGCTGGCCATGGACGGCAACACCGCCCCCTACCTGCAGTACGCCTACGCGCGCATCCAATCGATTTTCCGGCGGGGGGGCGTTGATCCCGAGGAGCTCCGCTCCGGCGGGCCCTTGCACATCGAGCACCCGGCCGAGCGGACATTGCTCATTCAGGTGGGTCGCCTGCCCGGGACCGTGCGAGCGGTGGCGGAGACCCTCGAGCCGCACCGCCTCTGCACTCACCTGTATGACCTGGCTACCAGCTTCAGTGGCTTCTACGAGCGCTGCCCGGTGCTGCAGGCCGACGACCCGGAGCAACGCCGGTCCCGGCTGACCCTCTGCGACCTCACCGCCCGAGGCCTGGAGCTGGGTCTGGGCATGCTCGGTATCGAGGTTCTGGATCGCATGTAATACGTCTGTAATACGTCGCCTGGGCGAGACTACGGTTTCGGTGGCAGCGGCGTCGGGTACAAACCGCCGGAGGGCGCGATATGCTGAATCTGGATCCGATGGTGTGGACGGTGCTGGCCCTGGTGCTCTTCGCCGCGGTGCTGTTGACCATCATCGGGATCATCCGTCGCCGGCGGAGAACCGGTCGGCTGCGGGAGCGATTCGGGCCCGAATACGAGAGGACAGCGGAGCAGGCGGGCAGCCGGCGGCGGGCGGAGGCCGACCTGGAGGATCGCCTCGAGCTCCATCAGGCTCTCGACATCCGGGACCTGGAGGTTCCGGTACGGAGGCGCTACACCGAGTCCTGGCGACGCCTGCAGCTCCACTTCGTCGACAACCCGGCCGACGCGGTCCGGGATGCGGGCCGCTTGGTGGACGACCTGATGCAGGAGCGGGGCTACGTCTTCGGAGACTTCGAGAAGCGCGCCGCGGCTCTGTCCGTCGACTACCCCCACCTGGCGGGCCGCTACCGAGACGCCCAGACCCTTGCTTTAGACCCGGACGAGCACCCTCCCCGCACCGAGGAGCTCCGCCAGGTGCTTCTCGACTACCGATTGATCTTGGAGGAGCTCATCGACGGCCCGCTCGTGCAGGAAGAACAGCCCGGGCAGGTCAAGTCGTAGCGGCCTTCTCGCGCACCTGCCCCTTGAGACGGGCCAGGATGGCCGACATGCCCCGCAGCCGCAGCGGCGAGATCACCTCGGTCAGGCCCATCCCGAGGTAGAAGTCGTTGGGCACCGCCAGAACCTCCTCCGGCGTCGACCCGGAGAGGCCGTTGGCCAGGATGCCGGCGTAGCCGCGCGTGGTGGGCGCCTCAGGGGGTGCCTCGAAGTAAAAGGTGACCCGGCCGTCCTCGGCCACCTCCGTGGCGATGAAGAACGGGGTCTGGCACTCGTGCACCCTCTCCAGGAGCTCGGGATGATCGGCCAGGTGGGGAGGGAGGGGGGGAACCTTGCCGGCGTACTCGAGCAACGCCTGCAGCCGGAGCTCCCTGGGGGCTCCGGAGAAGAGGTCCACGATCGATTGCAGCTTGGGAGGAAGCATCTCCCTATTTTCAACTATCCCGACGGTGTTTATAGTTCATAGAACACCGACGCTCGAGAGGAGGAAGCATGAGCGCTCGTGTTGCCGCGGACACCTCCGACCGCTTTCGAGATTACACGCACCCCGAGGTCTTGGTCTCCACGGAGTGGGTGGCCCAGCACCTCGACCACCCAGACGTGGTGATCGTCGAGTCCGACGAGGATGTGCTGCTCTACGAGACCGGCCACATCCCGGGGGCCGTCAAGATCGACTGGCACACCGACCTGCAGGATCCCGTGGCGCGGGATTACCTGGACGAGGAGGGCTTCGCCCGGCTGCTGTCCGAGAAGGGGATCGGCCGTGAGCACACGGTGGTCTTCTACGGGGACAAGTTCAACTGGTGGGCCACCTATGCCCTATGGGTTTTCGCCCTCTTCGGGCATCCCGACCTGCGGCTGATGGACGGGGGGCGCCAGAAATGGGAGTCGGAGGGACGGCCCATGACCACCGAGGTGGCCAAGCGGGCTCCCACCGAGTACCCGGTGGTGGAGCGGGAGGATGAACCCATCCGCGCCTTCCGGCGCCAGGTCGAAGAGCACGTCCGGGCCGGACTGCCGCTCGTGGACGTCCGCTCGCCCGAGGAGTACCGGGGCGAGCTGCTCCACATGCCGGATTACCCACAGGAGGGGGCGCTGCGCGGGGGTCACATCCCGGGGGCGCAGAACGTCCCCTGGAAGCGAGCCGCCAACGAGGATGGCACCTTCAAGGACGCCAAGGAGCTTAGGTCCATCTACCAGGACGAGGTGGGCCTGGAGAGCGACGACGACGTGGTCGTCTACTGCCGGATCGGGGAACGCTCCAGTCACACCTGGTTCGTGCTCACCCGCCTGCTCGGCTACCCGAGAGTGCGCAACTATGACGGTTCGTGGACCGAATGGGGCAACCTGGTGCGAGCCCCCATCGAGCGCCCCGGCTACCCGGTCCGGCCCCCCGTCGAATAGGCCTTGATGGGCGACGGGCTGGTGGTGGGCGATGACGGCCTGGCCCGCTGCTGGTGGTGTGAAGCCGATCCCCTCTACCGCCGCTATCACGACCACGAGTGGGGCTTTCCTTCCCGCGAGGACCGGCATCTCTTCGAGAAGCTCTGTCTGGAGGGATTCCAGGCCGGCCTGAGCTGGCTGACCATCCTGCGCAAGCGGGAGCACTTCCGCCGGGCTTTCCGGGGCTTCGACCTCGAGGCGGTGTCCCGCTTCAACCGCCGTAGCGTGGAGCGCCTGCTTGGAGACTCCGGCATCGTCCGGCATCGAGGGAAGATCGAGTCGGCCATCAACAATGCCCGCCGAGCGCTCGAGACCGTCGAGGAGTTCGGCAGCCTGGCCACTTACTGCTGGCGCTTCGAGCCCGACGGGCGGCGGCGCCCCTCCCGGATCACGCCGCAAATCCTCTCCTCGCTCGGAAGCACGGAGGACTCGGTGGCGATGAGCCGGGACCTCAAGCGGCGCGGCTGGACTTTCGTCGGCCCCACCACCATCTACGGCTTCATGCAGAGCGTGGGGCTGGTCAACGACCACCTGCACGGATGCGCCCTCCGGGCGCGTGTCGACGATGCGCGGGCAGTCTTCGAGCTGCCCTCCTGATTTCTAGTGCCGTTCGATCTCGAACCAGACCTGTGCCCGGCTGTGGTCCGAGGTTCCCCACCGGGTGGCCAGCCGGTCCAGGATCTGCAGGCCGTACCCCCGCCCGTAGGGAGGACCCTCGTGGATGATCCCGGGCCCGCCGTCGGCGACGGCCCCCCGGATCAGGTGATCGGTGATCTCCAGGTGGATCTTGATGAGGTCCTTGGGGCTCAGCCCGGCGTGCCGGATGCTGTTCGAGACCAGTTCGCTGAAGACGAGCTGCAGGTCCTCGAGCTCCTGCGGGGTGAGCAGATGGGCGAAGTCGCGGAGAGCGCGTCTGACCGTGGCCGGACTGTCCGCCTCAGAAGGCAGGTCGAGATCCATCGAGCTCTCCATGGAGCGCTCCGTAAGTCCGCCGGTCGCTGCCGAGTCTTACCACATAGCGTGCACAGTCAAACGTTTGTACAGTCGATACGCTGCGGTCGCATGGATCTCCCCGGACCGCTGCTCGCCTCGGGACGTGATGCCGACGTCTTCGGCTACGGGGAGGGCCTGGTGCTGCGCCGTTACCGCCGTGGGCAGGGCGCCGGACGGGAGGCGGCGGTCATGGAGCACGCCCGCCGCCAGGGGTTCCCGGTGCCCAGGGTGCACGAGGCCCACGGGACGGACCTGGTGATGGACCGAGTGAACGGGCCCACCATGCTGGTCGATATGGCCCGGCGGCCCTGGACGCTCCTCTACCACGCCCGCACGCTGGCCGACCTCCACCAGCGCCTCCACCGGATCCCCCCTCCCGACTGGTTGACGGATTCCCTGGACGGGGGACAAGAGCTCGTCCACCTCGATCTCCATCCCGACAACGTGCTGCTGTCGGCGGGCGGGCCGATGGTGATCGACTGGGCCAACGCTCGCCGGGGCCATGGCGCCGCCGACGTGGCTCTCACCTGGATCATCGCCGGGTGCTCTTCCCCGGAGGGCTCTCCGCTGGACCGGTGGGCGGCCCGGATCGGCCGCGGATGGTTTCTGAGGGCCTTCCTCGCCGGGTTCGACCGGGAGGCGCTGTGGCGGGCGCTCCCGGAGGCGGCCGGCTTCAGACTGGCGGACGGGAACGTTCGTGACGAGGAGCGCCGGCAGGTGGAGGTCTTCCTGAGGAGGGTGGGTCGCTGAGCCGGCGTTTCGACCTCCCAGCTGGGGGGTAGGCAATGCTCCCACCGACGAGGAGGAGGGACATGCCGCAGCAAGCCTGGAGCGACAAGCGAGAGCGCCAGTACGAGCACATCAAGGAAGGGCTGCTCGAGCGGGGAGAAAGCGAGGATAGGGCCGAGGAGATCGCCGCTCGCACCGTCAACAAGGAGCGAGCCCGGGCCGGGGAAGCAGAAGAGAGCTCCCGGCTGTCCAAGACCGACATCTCCTCTGGTCGTCGGGGTGGGCTTCGCTCACACCGGGGCCGGGCAGGCCGGACCCGCGATCAGCTCTACCAAGAGGCCAAGCGCCTCGGGATCGAGGGACGCTCCAAGATGGACAAGGCACAGCTGGAACGGGCGGTCAACCGCAAGAAGGCCTAGGCGGAGGTCGCCCTCCGCTTATTGGGAGCCGCCGTCCCGGCCACGTGGAGGAGGTTCTCCACCTCGGTCACCCCTTCGATCCGACGAGCGGCCATTTCGATCTGGTCGATCTGCTCGGTGGTCTCCACCTGGCCTCGCAGCACCACTACCCCCTGCTCGGCGTTCACGTTGATGCGGCCTTTCGGCACCTCCGGTCGGCCGAACAGCTCGCTCTCCACCTTGTGAGCCAGCGTGGCGTCATTGGGGGCCTCGTAGTCGTGCCGTTCGTAGCGGGCCTTCTCGACCATCCCGGCAGTTCGGGACGAGACTCGCCTTCCGGCCCGGCCGGCACGGCGGCCGGACGAACGGAGAGCGGCACCCACCTGGTCGAAGGTTCGGGTTCGGCGCGTCCGGCCCCGGTCGGGATCGAAGAAGTAGGCCAGGGCTGCCCCGATCAGGATGAGCCCGAGCCGGCGCAGACGGCTGCGTCGCACTGCCGCCTGGACCGCCAACGGCGTCTCCCCCCGAATCTCCCGCCAGGCGCCCCTGACGCGGCGGCCGGCCTCCCGTACTCCTTCATTGCGCGCCAATTGCTCCTTGGCCGAGGTTGCCCGGTCATAGAGGACATGCATCATGTGCTCCCTTTCTCGAGTGTGGGGCGGACACCCGGCCGGCCCCTGCTACCGGATGGCGGCCGGGTCGTACCCCCGCCGCTCCAGCTCACGGTCTATCTCGTCGAGGCTATGAGTGCGCCGACTCAGCTCGACGTCCTCCTGGTCAGTCCGGAGGAGGACACGGCGCTCATCGAGGAGAGCCTCGTCGCTCCAGTCGGAGAGCGCGCGGTCCTCGTCCCGGCGGTCCACCACACCGCCGTTGTCATGGTCGACCACCACCCGGTCCTCTTCCACGTACCCGGTCATGCCGCTGGTGGCGGCGATGGTGGCGTCGGCCCCCCGGTGGTAACGGGCTCCGAGGGTCCCCCCGAGCAGGCCTCCCAGCAGCGAGACCAGGACGGCCACGATGCCGCCGATCACCGCGCCGGTGGTGGCGTCGGTGCCGAGCCAGGTCGCCATCCAGTTGGGCATGTCGACGTCGACGAACACGTTGTACTGCTCACCGATCCAAAGACCCAGGGCGGCGAAGATGGCAGTGAGGATCAGGAACCACACCGCCGTCATCAGGCCGTTCACCCCTCCGTCGTAACGGGCCATCCGACCGGCCGCCCAGCCTCCCACCAGGAACGCCACGAAGAGCGTCACCAGACCGGCGATGAGGCTGCCGATGGTGATGTTCTCATCGGTGGCCGCGATCCCGCCCTCGAAGGCGATCGTCCCTACCACGATGAGGATCATGGCGATGGCCACCAACATCCCGGTCAAGCTGGCCGCCGGGTCGAGCCCGCCGAACTGGCTTCGGGCTGCCTCGATGCCCGTGGTGTCGACCTCGACGCGGTGGTGCGCATCGGGATGACGCTCACCGACGACGCGCCGGCGTCTCCTTCTGTCTCGCACGCGATCAGGCATAGCTCATCACCTCACTGTTGCGAACGCTAGCCAAGTCATACCCACCAGGGCAGGGCGCGAAACGAGCTACGGACGGGGAGCGGTTAGCCGAGCAGCTCCCGGAGCTCCTCCGGTACGACCACCTCGAGTTGCTGGTAGGTGCACGCCGCCACCCCAAGGTCCGGGCGCCAGCGCACGAAGCGAGTGGCGTGCCGGAATCGGTCCCCCTGCATGTGGCCGTAGGCGACCTCGGCCACCAGCTCCAGCCGGAGCGGCTCCCAGGCCAGATCCTTGCCGGCGCTCCAGCGGCTCTGCCCGCCCGGAAGGCGGGCTCCCTCCGAGCCGGGCTCCACCCAGGGATGCCCCTCGGTCGCTCGGTCGCGATACGGTGCCAACTGATCGACCAGCTCGGCGCGGAACCTGGCCGCGAACCCGCTCGCCACCCCTACGTGGTGGAGAGCCCCCTCGGCACCGTAGAGCCCGAGCAGCAAAGACCCGACTCCCTTGCCGTCCTTGTGCCGGCGAAAGCCCCCGACCACGCAGTCGGCGGTTCGCTCATGCTTGACCTTGACCATCACCCGTTCTCCCTCGCGGTAGGGCAAGTCGAGACGCTTGGCTACCACGCCGTCCAGGCCGGCGCCCTCGAAGCGGTCGAACCAAACCGCCGCCAGCGCGGGATCGGTGGTGGCCGGGGTGAGGTGTACCCGCCGGGCACCGGCCAGCGACTCCTCGAGCAGCCGGCGGCGCTCGGCCAGTGGCACCCGACGCAGGTCGCGGTCTCCCAGAGCCAGCAGGTCGAAGGCCACGAAGGCGGCCGGGGTGTCCGCGGCGAGCTTGCGAATACGCGACTGGGCGGGGTGGATCCGCTGCTGGAGGGCGTCGAAGTCGAGGCCGTGTTCTGTGACGACCACCACCTCCCCGTCGACCACGCAACGGTCCGGGAGCTCCGCGGCCAGCGGCTCCGCCAGCTCCGGGAAGTAGCGACCCAGCGGCCGTTGGTTGCGGCTGTGCAGGACCAGCTCTTCTCCGTCCCTGAAGACCAGGCAGCGGAATCCATCCCATTTCGGCTCGTAGAGGAGGCCGTCCGCCGTCGGCAGCTCCCGCGAGAGGCTGGCCAGCATGGGATCGACGGGGGGCATGACGGGCAGGTCCACGCCCCGGCACGGTAGTCCACGGCCCCAAGCGTCGTCGGCCCACCGCCAATGTCGCCGGCTTCTCGAAGGAAGGTGCGATCATGGAGACTGCATGTCGGAGATCACTCGCCTGCCCGACTCCGAGCCCGACCCCACGCCCAAGCGGCACGCCCTCCCTCCGTGGGTGCCGCGCCTGCTCCTGATGATCGTGCTCACGGCCCTGGCCACCCTGGCCGGGCTGTGGCTGCTCTTCCGTTTGCGGGGACTCCTGGTGCTGCTCCTCTTATCCCTATTCCTCTCCTTCGTCCTGGAGCCGCCGGTGCGCTCGTTGGTCAGGAAGGGATGGCGTCGCGGGCTGGCCACCGCCGCGGTGGGGGTGGGGCTGGTGGTGGCGGGCGGCGCGTTCCTGGCGTTGACCTTGACCCCGCTCGTCTCGCAGGGCGCCCGCCTGATCGACAACGTCCCCTTCTACCTCAACCAGGCCAGCCGCCAGCTGGAGCGCTGGCTGAGCACCGACATCTTCGCCCGTCCGCTCGGGGAGATGCTGGTGGATTTCGTCTCCTCCTTCCAGGGCGCCACCGGGGACGTGATGGGGCGGGTGTTCGGATTCGGCTCTACTGTGGCCGGGCTGATCTTCGGCCTCCTGACCGTCGCCCTCTTCACCTTCTACCTGGTGGCCGACGGTCCCCGGTTCCGGCGGGCGGTCCTCTCGGTGTTCCGACCTCATCGGCAGGCCGAGATCCTCCGTGTCTGGGAGATCGCCATCGAGAAGACCGGCGGCTACCTCTACTCCCGCCTGCTCCTCGCCAGCCTGGCGGCCGCCTTCACCTGGGTGGCGCTGATCGTCCTCGGGGTGCCGTTTCCGCTCGCCCTGGCGCTCTGGGTGGGGGTGGTGTCCCAGCTCATCCCGGCGATCGGCACCTACCTGGCCGCCCTGGCTCCGATCCTGGTGGCGCTCTTCGACGATCCGGTGAAGGCTCTCTGGGTGGCGATCGCCCTGGTCGCCTACCAACAGGTGGAGAATTACGTGCTGGCGCCGCGCATCACCGCCCGGACCATGGCTCTCCACCCGGCGGTGGCCTTCGGAGCGGTCATCGCCGGGGCGAGCATCCTCGGCCTGGTGGGCGCCCTCATCGCCCTGCCCACCGCCGCCACCATCCAGGCCTTCGTGTCCACTTACCTCCAGCTTCACGAGGTCATCGACTCGGAGCTGACCGGAGAGGCCTAGTCGCTCATGGAGGCTCGTCGACGAACTCCAGGCGCTTGTCCAACGTGGTGATCTGGAACACGCGCTGGACCGCCTGGGGACCTCGCACCACGATGAGCCTCCCGGCTTGGGCGTCCAGGTCGACGATGGCGTGCAGGCCCGAGGAATCGATGAAGCTGAGGCGGCGCAGGTCGAGCACGACGGTGGGGGCTTGCCGGGCAGCCGCCGATGCCGCCTGACGGAAGCGCTCGACGGCAGCCAGGTCGAGTTCGCCGATCGGGGCGACCACGGCGGTGTCCCCTCGGAGTGCCACCTCAGCCTCGAACATGACCACCCTCCCGCTGGCGGCAGGCTACGAGAGGTGGGTTGACCTGTAAAGAGTTTCCGTAACATCTGTGACACAAGTACTGGATCGGGCGGGGTCGAGGCGCTAGGTTGGTGGTTCTCGGGTGGACGGCTCCGACTTTCATCTTCGCTGGCTGGCTCGGTACTTCGGCAGGCCGGACTATTTGCCTTTGGCCACCTCCGACGTCCAGTCACTCGCACGGGCTGGGGACGTTGTCCACTACGAGACGGACACCTACCTGTATCGGGAGGGGCAGGACGCCGAAGCCACCTACATCATTCAAAGTGGCCTGGTGGAGCTTTACCGGAACACGGACCGCCCCCGCCGCCTGGTGGCGCGACTCGGCCCCGGGGCGGTCATCGGGGACATCGAGGTCTTCGTGGCAGGCACATACATGAGCTCAGCCCGGGCGGCCGAGCGGACGACGGCCTATCGCCTGCCCCGAGACGCGGTGATCGGGGAGCTGGCCGAGCATCCGAGGATCGCCCTCCGCTGGCTGGTGGCCGCCCTCCGGCAATTGGATAGCTGCCAGCGCAGGGTCGTGCTGCTGCTCCGAAAGTCCGTGCGAGCTCGAGTGGCGGACCTGCTCCTGGAGGAGGCCGATGAGGAGGGTCGGGCGGGCATATCCCAGGACCAGCTCGCCCACCTGCTCGGGGTGAGCAGGCCCGCCGTATCGAGGGCCATGGGCGAGCTCCGCATGGCCGGGATCGTCTCCACCGGGCGCAACCTCATCACCATCCTCGACAGCGAGCGCGCCCGGCTGGTAGCGGAGCAGTGACGCCCAGGAAGGGACCTCCGCCCGACTAGGAGGGCTTGGCCCCCGTGGTGGTGTCCACTTCGCCCAGCAGGTCGAGCGTGTTGTCGCGCGCTTCGCCCGCAGACTGTTCGACCGCCTGGGCAGCCTGCTCGAACGTTCGGTTGGTGATGTTGCGGGGGTCGCCGTGATCGTCGTCGGGCATCCCGCACCCGCAGTTGTAGCACACCGGTTTTTCCCTCCTTCTTCCCGCGGCCGACGTCCGCCGGCCGTCGACTCCCTATTCCCTGAGGACGCCGGGGCTAATCGGCGAGAGGACCACCTGCTGGTCCGGGTCGACCGCCAGGCGAACCCAGTCCCCTGGTTCAGGGATGACATCCCAGCGGGCGGCCACCTCGAAGGTCGGCCCCTCGGTGGGCCTGACCCGCAGGAGGAAGTGGTCGCCCCGGAAGGTGCGGCTCTCCACGACGCCTTCCACCGGCCCGTCGTCGACCGGCGTGAAGGCCTCCGGTCTCACCACCAGCCGGGCGGCGCCCCGCGGGGCGTTCCCGGCTACCGGGAGCTTTCCCCACGGGGTGATGGCCCAGCGGTCCGCGATCTCGGCATCCACGATGTTGTGAAAGCCGAGGAAGCGGGCCACGAACTCGCTCTGCGGCCACCGCCACACGGTTCCCGGGGGCCCCTCCTGCTCCACACGCCCGGCCCGCATCACCACCAGGTGGTCGGCCACTGCGAAGGCCTCCTCCTGGTCATGGGTGACGTAGAGGGCCGTGATGCCGAGCTCGGTGAAGAGGCTGCGCAGCTCCACCATGAGCCGTTCGCGGAGGGTTCGGTCGAGGGCGCCGATCGGCTCATCCAGCATGAGCAGGCTCGGCGCCGGAGCGAGGGCTCGGGCCAGGGCCACCCGCTGCTGCTCGCCTCCCGAGAGGTTGCCCACTGCCCTCGGCTCGTACCCTTCCAGTCCCACCAGCCCGAGTACCTCTCGCACGCGGTCTCGCACCCGGCCCGGGGACAGGCCTTGCAGTCGAGGCCCCAGGGCGACGTTGCCGAACACGTCTCGGTGTGGGAGGAGCACGTAATCCTGGAACATGAGCCCGAAGCCTCGCCGGTGGGGCGGGACGCCGGCCAAGTCCCGACCATCCCAGGTGATGCGCCCTGTGTCGGGGACCTCCAGGCCGGCGATGGCCCGCAACAGGGTGGTCTTCCCCGACCCGCTCGGCCCCAGCACGCACACCACCTGCCCGTCGCGCACGTCGAGGTCCATGCCTGCCAGCGCGGCGTGACCGCCGAAGCGGACCGTGAGGTCCTCCACCCGCAGCATCAGAACTCTCCGATCCGGCCGACCCGGAGGCGCTCGATGGCCAGGATGGCCGCGGCCGTCACGGCCATGAGGATGGTGCTGGCCGCCATGGCCTGACCGAAGTTGAGCGGGCCGGGCTGGCCGAGGAAGCGAAAGATGGCCACCGGCAGGGTGGGGAAATCGGGGCGGACGATGAAGAGGGTGGCGCCGAACTCGCCCAGCGAGACGGCGAAGGCGAAGCCGGCCCCCACCAGGGCCGCCCGGGAGATGATCGGGAGGTCGACCTCCCGCCACACCCGGCGGGGGGAGGCACCCAGCACGGAGGCCGCCTCGCGCAACCGACGGTCGATGGAGCGCAGCACCGGGACCACCGAGCGGACCACGAACGGGACCGCCACCAGGGCGTGAGCGATCGGGATGATGAGCGGAGACGTGCGCAGGTCGAGGGGCGGCTCGTCGAGGCTGATGAGGAATCCGAAGCCGATGGTCACGGCCGAGGTACCGAGGGGAAGCATGAGCAGGCCGTCCAACAGCCGCGCCGACCGCTCCCGCCCGCCTCGCCGGTAGGCCACCACCACCGCCGCCATCAGGCCCACGCCCAGGGCGATGAGCATCGCCCCGGTGGCGAAGGCCAGAGAGTTGCGGATCGCTTCGACCGGAGGGACGAAGAGGGTGCTGCCCCGGCGGCTCGTCCCGAGCGCCCGGTAGAACGCCAACCCGTAGCCGCCCGGAGTGGCGAAGGAGCGTTCCACCAGTACCAGGAGAGGTACCCCGAGCAGCAGGACCATGGCGGCCAGATTGCCCACCACGATCAGCCACTGGCGGGGGCCCCGCGGCCGCCGGGCCGTCTCTCGGGCCGGGCGGAGTCGCTGTTCCACGGCCCGGCGCTCCTGGTAGCGGCTATAGGCGAGCAGCAGCAAGAACACCCCGGCCAGCTGGACCATCGCCAGGGCGGCGGCCACCGGCAGGTTGAGCAACTGGGCGGTCTGGCGGTAGATCTCCACTTCCAGGGTGGCGAAGCGGGGGCCTCCCAGGATGAGGATCACCCCGAAGGACGTGAAGGTGAAGAGGAAGACCAGGGAGCCCGCCGCGGCCAGGGCCGGACGGAGCAGAGGCAGGGTGACCTCCCGGAAGGCCCGCCAGCGGCTCGCCCCCAGCACCCGCACAGCTTCCTCCAGGCGGGGGTCCAGGTGCGACCACATCCCTCCCACGGTCCGGAGCACCACCGCGTAGTTGTAGAACACGTGGGCGAGGAGAATCGCCCAGATGGTGTGCTGCAGTCCCATTCCCCCCAGAGGGCTGGCCGGGCCGAGCAGGGCCAGAAAGGCCGAGCCCACCACCACGGTGGGGAGCACGAACGGCACGGTGGCAGCCGCCCGAACCAGGCCCCGGCCGGGGAAGTCGTAGCGAGCGACCACGTAGGCCCCCGGGAGGGCCACGAGAAAGGTGAGCACGGTGGAGACCGCCGCCTGCCAGATCGTGAACCAGGCCACCCCGGCCAGCACCGGGTCGGTGAGGACACGGGAGAAGACCGACAGGTCGAGCCGGCCCTGCGGGGCCAGGCCGGTGGCGATTATGGAAGCCACCGGGTAGGCGAAGAACACTGCCAGGAAGGCGAGGGGGACGACGGCGAGCCAGGCCCTCCCCCGGCCGTTTTGGCGCGCGATTCTCGGGCCATAGCCCGATTTCTGCGCGCCAGAACCGATCACTCCGGCCTCACCGCAGCACGGTGGCGGTCCACTCCTCCACCCACCGATCCCGGTTGGCCCCGATCTCCTCGGCCGGCAGCTCGAGGGGCTCCTCGGGGATCACGGTGTGCTCTACGAACACCTCCGGCAGGGAGGCCTCCTGGTTGACCGGGAAGACGAACATGTTGAGGGGGATGTCCTCCTGGAAGGGCAGCGAGAGCATGAAGTCGATGAAGGCGCGGGCCGCTTCCTCTTGCTGGGTCCCCCGCAGCACCCCGGCAAACTCGATCTGGCGGAAGCACCCGTCGGTGACCACTCCGGTCGGCGCCTCGTCGGGCGGCGGCTCGGCGAAGAAGACCTCGGCGGGCGGGCTGGAAGCGTAGGACACCACCAGAGGATGCTCCCCTTCGCCGGAGCCGCCCGAGAAGGCCCCGTAATACGCCTCCTCCCATCCGTCGGTGATCAGCACCTCGTTGGCCCGCAGGTCGGCCCAGTAGTCCCGCCAGGTGTAATCGCCGCTGTCCCCGAAGCGGGCGATGGTGGCCAGCATGAAGGCCAGCCCGGGCGAGGAGGTGGCCGGGTTCTCCGCCACCAGCAGGCCCCGGTAGTCCGGATTCGTGAGGTCCTCCAGGGTCCGTGGGACCGTCAACCCGGAGCCGGCGAAGAACTCCTTGTCGTAATTGAGGCACACATCCCCGTAGTCAATGGGGGTCACCCGGTGCTCGGGGTCCAGCTCGAAGCGGTCCGGGACCGCATCGAGCAGGGGAGACCGGTAGGCCAGGAACAGGTCCGCCTCGAGGGCCCGGGAGAGGAAGGTGTTGTCCACCCCGAAGAAGAGGTCGGCGGTGGGGTTCTCCTTGGTGAGGATCGCCTGGTTGAGGGCCCGGCCGGCATCCCCGGAATGCAGGATGCTCACCGTCACCCCGGCCTCCTCCTCGAAGGACGCCAGCACCTCTTCGGAGATGGCGAACGAGTCGTGTGTTTGGAGGACCAGCTCAGGTCTCTCTCCGGGCGCGGTGGTCGGCCCACCCACCGGTGCGCAGGCGGCCAGGATCAGTAAGAAGACGAAGATCGTTCTCATCCGGTGCTTCTCCTTTGGTCTGTCTCGCCGCCGGGCAGCACCGCCAGCAGGGTCCCCGATTCCAGGGACACGGCGGCCAGCGGCCCGGTCAGCTCGTTGCTGACCCCCCGGGAGGATCCGGGAAGCAGGTCCTCATCCTGCAGCGGGTAGCGAAGGCCCTCGGTGCGCACCCGACGCGCCGCCCCGCCCACGGCCAGCAGGGTGAGCAGGTCGCCCGGACGGCCGGAGATCTCGGCCCGGCGGCGGACCACCACCACTCGGGCCGCCCCGGCCCGCCACTCGATCTCCAGGTCGGCGAACTCAGGCGAGGCGACCAGCAGGGCATTGGCCAGAAAGTGGTCCAGCCTCCCACCCTCGCCACCCACGATCACCACCCGGCGGGCTCCGGCCCGGCCGGCCGCCTCCAAGGCGATCTCGAGGTCCGTGCGATCCTTGGACACGGGGTGGCGCTCGACCCGGGCACCGGCCGTCATCGCCGCCTGCAGGGCAGCGGGGGTGACCGAATCGAAATCCCCCACCGCCAGGTGGACCGGCAATCCCAGGGTGGCCGCTTGTTCGATGCCGGAGTCGGCGGCGATCACCAGGGCCTGGCGGGGCAATGAGCCCAACACGTCTCGATCCACCGGCTGGCCGCCGGTGAGGACGAGGGCGGTTCTATCGGCGTCCACGGCTCCCTCCGCTGGTATTACCCAGTTCAGGTTCCTCGGGTCGGTGGCGATCTCCGGCCACCCTCTCAGCCCGGCTCATCCGAGCTCCCCGGGGGTCGCTTGTGTCGATGACAGGATACCCTGGCCCTGGACTTCCGGGGAAGTGCTGCCGCTTGGCGACCAAGCCGACGCCTAGGGTGGAGTGCCATGACCGACGACTACCGCAGGCACGTCATCCGGCTCATTCGCAGCATGAATGGGGGTCCCCTGGCCCTAGAGGCGGCCTTGATCGAGCTGATGGCCGAGGACGTGCTGTGGCGCTGGCCGCAGTCGGGCGAGGTCATCCGGGGCCGGGACCGCCTCGTCCAGATCGAGGTCCACCATCCCGAGCTGCCTCGGGTGGGCATCACCAGGGTGACGAACTGTGGTGACCTGGTGGTGGCCGAGTGGAGCGCCGATTACGGGGACGGCCGGATCTTTCGCAACGTCAGCCTGATCGAGTTCGAGCTGGGCAAGGTGACGGCGGGGACCGAGTACCTCGGGGAGCCCTTCGATCCGCCGGGATGGCGCTCGACCCTGGTCGACATCGAGTTCGACCCCGGGCCCGAGGAGCAGGCCGCCACCGCATAGAGTCGCCCCTCAGAAGCGATGGAGGAGGATCACCATGGAGACGAGGACCATCGGCGGGCTGAAGGTCTCGGCGGTCGGCCTGGGATGCAACAACCTCGGGCGGCGTCTCGACCAGGCGGGGAGCAATCGAGTGGTGGACGCCGCCCTGGAGGCCGGCGTCACCTTCTTCGACACGGCCGACGTCTACGGGGACGGCCTTTCCGAGGAGTACCTGGGGCGGGCGCTCGGCCCGCGCCGGGAAGAGGTGATGATCGCCACCAAGTTCGGGGGGACGATGGGAGGCGACGAGCGGCGCTCGGGGGCCGGGCGGCGATGGATCGAGCAGGCGATAGGGGAGAGCTTGAGCCGCTTGGGCACCGACCGTATCGACCTCTACCAGCTGCACGTGCCGGACCCCGAGATCCCTGTCGAGGAGACGTTGGGGGCGCTCGACGGGCTGATGGAGGACGGCAGAGTGCGGGAGATCGGCTGCTCCAATCTCGACGCCGGCCAGGTCGAGTTGGCCGTCCGGACGGCCTCCGTGAGGAATCTGTCCCGGTTCGCGAGCGTCCAAAACCAGTACAGCCTGCTGCACCGGGAGCCGGAGGAAGGCGTGCTGGAGGCCTGTCGTCGTCACGAGCTCGCCTTCCTTCCCTATTTCCCCCTGGCGAGCGGGATGCTGACCGGCAAGTACCGGAGGGGTGGCCCTCCGCCAGAAGGAAGCCGTCTGGCCTCGGCCGAGCGAGCCGAGCGCTTCCTCAATGATCGCAACTTCCGGGTGGTGGTAGCGCTCGAGGCCTTCTGCCGGGAGCGAGGGAGGACGCTCCTCGAGCTGGCCGTCTCCTGGCTGCTCGCCCGCCCCGAGGTGGCGTCGGTGATCGCCGGGGCCACCAAGCCCGAGCAGGTGCGAGCCAACGTGGCGGCGAGCTGGGAGCTCACCGACGAAGACCTGGCCGAGGTGGACCGGATCACCAGGGTGGGCGGTGGGCCAATCGCGAATTAAATCCTTAGGATTCCGGCGGTCCGGCGCTTAGCATCTCGCCCGGAGCCGGCAGGCCCGCCCAGCCTCGGTCCGAAAGCGAGGAGGGTCACGGTCCGCCCCCTCCCCCCTCCCGCGCCCTTTCCCCAGCGCAGGCGCTTCCCCTGGGTGGGTCCTGCCGCTCTGCCTCCGATACCCTGACCGCTCATGGCGCGTCTGGTGCGAGTGGGACTGAACGCGGTGATCGTGGCGGTCACCGATGAGGTCCCTCGCTTGCTGACCGTAGGCGATGCGCTCCCCTTCGGTCCCCTCGACCCCGACGCCGACCGCACCCTGGAACTGGGGCTGCGGCGCTGGGTGCGGGAGCAGACGGGCCTGGAGCTGGGCTACGTCGAGCAGCTCTACACCTTCGGGGACCGGGATCGGGTCCAGGCCGACCGCCTCCTCTCCATCGCCTACCTGGCCCTGGTCCGCGAGGTGGGCCCACCCCGGAAGGACGCCGCTTGGCGGGACTGGTACGGGCTCTTCCCTTGGGAGGATTGGCGAGCCGGTAAGCCAGAGGTGATCGACCGCCTGATCGCACCCGCCCTGGCGCTCTGGGCGAGCTCGGAGGCCCCCCGGCAGGACCGGACCGAGGTGACCTTCGGGATGGCCGGAGCACCGTGGGATGAAGAGCGGGTGCTGGAGCGCTACGAGCTCCTCTACGAGGCCGGGAGGATCGCCGAGGCCGGGGCCGGAGACGGCCTGGGTGAGCCGATGACGGCCGACCACCGGCGCATCGCCGCCACCGCCCTAGGCCGGTTGCGCGGCAAGCTCAAGTACCGGCCGGTGGTGTTCGAGCTGCTTCCCCCCACCTTCACGCTCCTCCAGCTTCAGCGGGTGGTGGAGGCGTTGGCCGGAGTACGGCTGCACAAGCAGAACTTTCGACGCCTGCTGGAGCGAGGTGGGCTGGTGGAAGGAACGGGGGAGCTGGAGGCGGGGACGGGAGGCCGGCCGGCCGAGCTGTTCCGCTTTCGGCGGGAGGTGCTACGGGAGCGTCCCGCCCCGGGAGTGGGCCTGCCGCGCGGCTGAGGTATATACTCAACGTGAGCATAACTAGGAGGAGAGATGACCATCGACGCCGGGCGGCGGGCTCGGGATATCGAAGACATTCTTGCCGAGGGCGGGTTCACCGCCTTCCATCGCCGGGCGGTGGTGGTGACCGGCGTGGCCTGGACCTTCGTGGCCATGGAGATCCTCCTGATCGGGTTCACCTTCCCGGTCTTCCGGCAGCTCTGGGACCTCTCGGGGGCGTGGCTGGGGGTGCTGGGCTCGAGCGCCCTGGCCGGCTCGCTGCTGGGGAGCCTCGTGTGGGGACGGCTAGCCGACCGGGTGGGCAGGCGACGCGTCTTCCAGAACACCATCCTCTGGTATTCGGCCTTCACCGCTCTCACCGCCTTGGCCTGGGGGCCGACCAGCCTGGTGATCTTCCGCTTCCTGGCCGGGATCGGCCTCGGGGGCATGCTGGTGGTGGATCCTTCGCTGCTCACCGAGTACCTGCCTCCCCGCCAGCGGGGTCGCTTCCTCGTCTTTCTGGACTTCTTCTGGCCGGTGGGCATGCTGGCCGCCATCGGCCTTTCGTGGCTGTTTCTCGCCCAGCTCGGCAACCAGTGGCGGTGGCTCTTCCTGGCCGCCGCCTTCCCGGCTTTCCTGGCCTTCATCGCCCGCCGCTCTCTGCCGGAGAGCCCCTACTTCCTGGCCCGCTCCGGCCGCAAGGAGGAGGCGGCCCGGGTATTGAGTGAGATGACCGGACTCCAGGTAGAGCCGGCCTCGCTCGGGGCGGCCGAGCGGCCCGCCGCCCCGTTCACCGAGCTGTTCGGGTCCAGGCTGCTGCGGACCTCCCTGGTCGTGGCGGCGGTTTGGGTAGCCCTCAACCTCTCCTATTACGCCCTGTTCATCTGGTTGCCCGACGTGGTGGGGATGCAGCGCTTCCAGATCAACCCCTTCTTGCTCCTCACGCTGGTGGCGCTCGCCCAGTTCCCCGGGTACGGGGCGGCCATCTGGCTGGTGGAGGCCTGGGGCCGCAAGCGAACCCTGGCCACCTTCCTGGTCCTGGGCGGCTTCTCCGCTTACGCCTTCGCGGTGTCCGAGACGCAGGCGGTCTACCTGGTGGCCCTCTTCTTCGTTGGCTTCTTCAACCTGGGGGCCTGGGGAGCGGTCTATCCCTTCACCTCGGAGCTCTACCCGACCTCGTTGCGCTCCAGCGCCTTCGGCCTGGCCGAGGGGGTGGGGAAGGCGGCGGCCATCGCCGGCCCGTACCTCTTCGGCTATCTGCGGGACTCCACCGCCGGCCTGGTGTGGCCGCTCTCGATGGTGGCGGTGGTGATGGCGGTCGGGGGAGTGGTGGCCGGCACGCTGGGGCGGGAGACCAAAGGGGCCCGGCTCACCTGACCCTATCGTTCTTGTGACGCTTGACCACCTCTGTCGTGGGTATCCGTCACAAGAACGGGGGGGTCAGTCCTCTTTCGTGGAGACGCCCAGGGCCGCGTGGGCGGCGGCCAGCCGGGCCACCGGTACCCGATAGGTGGAGCAGCTCACGTAGTCGAGCCCTACCCGATGGCAGAACTCGATGGAGGCCGGATCTCCTCCGTGCTCCCCACAGATCCCCACCTTGAGCTCCGGGCGGGCGGAGCGGCCTCGCTCCACTCCCATCAGCACCAGCTGGCCGACCCCCTCCTGGTCGAGGGTCTGGAACGGGTCGGCATCCAGGAACCCCCGCTCCACGTAGGCGGGGAGGAAACGACCGCTGTCGTCCCGGCTCAAGCCGACCGTGGTCTGGGTGAGGTCGTTGGTCCCGAAAGAGAAGAACTCGGCCGACTCCGCCAGCCGGTCGGCCACCAGGCAGGCGCGGGGCAGCTCAATCATCGTCCCGACCGTGTAGTCGACCCGAGTCCCATGCTCGCCGAACACCTCCTCGGCCACCCGGCGGACGATCTCCTCCTGATGACCGAGCTCCTCCGGATAGGCCACCAGCGGGATCATCACCTCGGGAACCACCGTGATGCCTCGCTCCCGACAATTGACCGCCGCGGTGAAAATGGCCCGGGCCTGCATCTCGGTGATGGCCGGGTAGGCGATGCCCAGCCGGCAGCCCCGGTGTCCCAGCATCGGGTTGGCCTCGGCCAACCGCTCGATCTGGGCCAGGATGGCTTCCTCGGCGTTGACCTGGTCGAGGAAGCGGTCGATCTCTTCGAGGCTGGCGGCTTCCCGCAGATGCAGCTTGAGATCGGCGATGCGCAACACGGTCTCGTCCCGCCGGGGGAGGAACTCGTGGAGGGGCGGGTCCAGAAGACGGATGGTGACCGGGAAACCGTTCATCGCTTCGAAGATCCCCTCGAAGTCGCGCGTTTGGAGCGGCTCGAGCTTGGCCAGTGCCTCGGTGCGGGCGCCGGGGTTGGGGGCCATGATCATCTCCCGCATCGTCTCGATGCGGTCCCCCTCGAAGAACATGTGCTCGGTGCGGCACAAGCCGATCCCCTCGGCCCCCAGCCGGCGGGATGACTGGGCGTCTTGCGGCGTGTCGGCGTTGGCCCGCACCCCGAGGGTTCGCAGCTCGTCGGCCCAGCTCATCAGGCGGTCGAAGTACTCGTCGAGCTCCGGCTCGATGGTGGCCACCCGACCGGACAGCACCTCCCCGGTGTTGCCGTTGACGGTGAGCCACTCGCCCTGGTGGACCACCACCCCATCGGCCGAGAAGAGCTGCTGGCCGTAGTCGATCTGGAGGCCCTCAGCCCCCACGACGCAGCATTTGCCCATTCCGCGGGCCACCACCGCCGCATGCGAGGTGACCCCCCCGCGGGCGGTGACGATGGCCTGGGCGGCCACCATGCCGTGATAGTCGTCCGGGCTGGTCTCATGGCGGACCAGGATCACGTCCTCGCCCTCCCCGGCCAGACGCTCGGCCTCATCGGCATCGAACACCGCCCGTCCGGAGGCCGCCCCCGGTGAGGCGGGGAGGCCGGTGGCCAGCACCTGGAACTCGGCCTCGGGGTCGACGATCCGGTGGAGGAGCTGCTCGAGCTGGATGGGGGTGACCCGCTCCACCCCCTCCTCCTTGGAGATCACCCCCTCGTCCACCATGTCCACCGCGATGCGGATGGCGGCCCGCCCGGTTCGCTTTCCCCGCCGGGTCTGGAGCATCCACAGGCGGCCTCGCTCCACCGTGAACTCGACGTCCTGCATGTCCCGGTAGTGGGCCTCCAGCCGGCGGGCGATCCCGGCGAGCTGCTCGTAGATCTCGGGCATCACTCTGGCCATGTGCCCGATCTCGAGTGGGGTGCGGAGGCCGGCCACCACGTCCTCGCCCTGGGCGTTGTCGAGGAACTCCCCGTAGAGAACGGGTTCCCCGCTCGTAGGGTTACGGGTGAAGGCCACCCCGGTGCCGGAGTCGGCCCCGGCGTTGCCGAACACCATCGACTGTACGTTGACCGCGGTGCCCAGATCGTCCGAGATGCCGTTGATGCGCCGGTAGTCGCGCGCCCGGCGGTTGTTCCAGGAGTCGAAGACCGCCCCGATGGCCTGGCGGAGCTGCTCCTCCGGATCGTCCGGGACCTCTTGTCGGGAGTGGCCCAGGATGATCTCCTTCAGGCGGTCGACCAGGCCCTGCAGCTGCTCGAGCCCCAGCTCGGCGTCCGATTCCACCCCGGCCCGGTGCCGGGCCTGCTCCACCGCCTGCCCCAGTCGGCCGCCCGGCACGCCGAGGACGATGTCGCCGAACATCTGCACGAAGCGGCGGTAGGCATCCCAGGCGAAACGCTCGTCTCCCGTCAGCTCGGCCAGGCCTTGGAGAGTCTTGGCGTTGAGCCCCAGGTTCAAGACCGTGTCCATCATCCCCGGCATGGAGACCGGCGCCCCGGACCGGACCGAGACGAGCAACGGGTCTGAGGAGTCGCCGAACGATTTGCCGGTCTTGGCTTCCACCGCCTCGAGGGCCTTCTGGACTTGCGCCCAGAGGCCCTCCGGGAAGAGCTTGTCGTTCTCGTTGTAGGCGCGACAGGCCTCAGTGGTGATGACGAAGCCGGGAGGCACCGGAAGGCCGGCGGTGGTCATCTCGGCCAGCCCGGCCCCCTTCCCACCGAGCAGGTCCACCATCTCCTTGCCGCCCTCCTCGAAGGAGAGCACCCATTTCTCGCTCACCGGATCTCCTCTCGCCTCGGGCATCCTACCGAGGCTGCGTCCCCCGGGCCTCCGCCGCCAGCATCAGCGCCGCCGCCACCGCCACGCTCGCGGTGAGGAGCGCCATCGGGACCAGATAGCTGCCCTGCGCGTCCCGCAGCGCCCCGGTCACCGCAGGGGCGATGGCCCGAAACACTGCGATCCCGGCCATCTGTGCCCCCATCACCCGGCCGAAGGCGGCTCCCGAGAACCAGTCGCTCATGACCACCGCCCGAAGGGGGATCACCGAGCCGAATACCAGCCCGAAAGCCAGGAAATGGGCCACCATCTCCCAGGTGGCGCTGCCCCGGACCGCCAGGCCCAGCGAGGCCGCCATCACCACCAGCGTGAGGGCGAAGAGCCGGGTGCCCTGTACCCGGATGGCCAGGCGCGGGAGCAGGTAGCGGCCCGGGAAGCTGAGGATCCCGGCCAGCGCCGCCCAGGCGGCCACGGAGGCCACCGGGAACCCACTCTCCTCGAAGCGGGCCACCCGGTGAACCAGGACCGCCTCGAGCGTTCCGTAGACGAGGAAAGAGGCCGCGGTGAACAGAATGAAGCGGCGGTCGGCGATCAGGTGCCTGATCGGTCGGGCCACACCCTCTGTCTCCTCCCGGAGCGGCCGACCGGGCGGGATGGCCACCAGCGCGGTGAGCAGGCCCACCGCCGCTACCGCCCCGCCCAGGATCAGCGCCGTGGGACGCCAGCCCAGTGACCTGACCAGGGCGCTGGTGGCAGGGAGGTAGATGGGCCCGGACAGGCCGCCCAGGAAGGTCAGGGCGGCGATGCCCCTGATCCGCTCGGCACGCGGGAACCACTGGTCGAGGGCCACGAAGGCCGGGTCGTACAGGACCATGGCGCCGGCCGGCCCCAGCACCAGCCACCAGGCGGCCAGCACCTGCCATGGCTGCCGCGCCCAGGCGAAGCCGGCCATCCCGACCAGGGCCGCCAGCGAGCCGATGGCCACGATGCTTCGCACCCCCCGGCGATCGGCCCACCGTCCCACAAAGATGCCGGCCAGCCCCCCGGTCAGCACCGCCCCACCGAAGGCCCCCGAGAGCACCGTGGTGGAGAACTCCGCTCCGGCCGCCTGGTCGGTGACCAGCACCGAGAACCCATAGAGCAGGGCGCCGAAGCCCACGATGACGGTGGCACCCAGGCCCCAGACGAGCAGTGAGGGCCCTCTCGCGCGGGTGACCGGCATGGGCGGGCAGGCTAGAGCCTTGGGTCCTGTCTAGGCTGAGCCAATGGTGAGGCTCAAGAACCTCTCGATACTCGGAGCGGCGGTGGCGACCCTGGCCGGCGTGCGCCGGGTGCTCCGATCCCGGCGCCCTTCGACGATTCCTCCCGGCCTGCCCACCCCCGAGGACGAGGCGGTGGCCGACCGGCTGGCCGAGCTGGTCCGCTTCGAGACCGTCTCCTACGACGACCGTCCCACCAACGCCGAGGCCTTCCGCGCCCTGCATGCCTGGCTGCAGGGCGCGTACCCCAAGGTCCACGGGGCCCTGGAGAGGGAGGTGGTGGCCGACCACAGCCTCCTCTACACCTGGCGGGGGAGCGGCGAGGACCGCAAGCCCATCTTGCTCATGGCCCATCTGGACGTGGTGCCCATCGAGCCCGGCACCGAGGGGGAGTGGGAGCATCCGCCCTTCGCCGCCGAGCGCTCCGCCGGCTACCTGTGGGGCCGGGGGGCGATGGACGACAAGGCCTCGGTGGTGGGGATCTTCGAGGGAGTCGAACGGCTGGTGGGAGAGGGCTTTCAGCCCGACCGGACCGTCTTCCTGGCGTTTGGGCACGACGAAGAGATCGGGGGGCTGACCGGCGCCAAGGCCATCGCCGAACTGCTGGCCTCCCGGGGAGTGTCCCTGGAGCTGGTGCTCGACGAAGGCGGCTTCGTGGCCGACGGCATCATTCCGGGCGTGCGAAGGCCGGTGGCCATGGTGGGAACGGCCGAGAAGGGCTTCCTCACCGTGGAGCTCTCCGCCGAGGGCCAAGGCGGTCACTCGTCGGCCCCGCCGCCGCAGACGGCGGTGGGCATCGTGGCGGCCGCGGTGGCTCGCCTGGAGCGCCGGCCCCTGCCGTCCCGCCTGGGGGCCATCCAGAAGCTGTTGGCGGTGGTGGCCCCGGAGATGCCGCTCCTGACGAGGGCGGTGGTCTCCAACGCCGGGTTGCTCGGACCGCTCCTCGAGCGCCGCCTGACCCGCAATCCGATGTCCAATGCCCTGATCCGCTCCACCACCGCCGTCACCATGATCCAGGGCGGAGTGAAGCAGAATGTCTTACCCCGCCGAGCCCGGGCGGTGGTCAACTTCCGGATCCTCCCGGGCGACAGCGTGGCCTCGATCCTCCGGCACATACGGGACGTGGTCAGGGACCCGCGGGTGGAGGTGGCCCCGCTCACCGAGTTCCCGCCCGTGGAGCCGGCCCGGGAGTCCAGCACCGGATCGGCCGCCTTCGCCGCCCTGGCGCTGGCCATCGGGAAGGTGTTCCCCGAGGCGGTGGTGGCTCCCTGGACGCTCACCGGGATGACCGACTCTCGCCACTATGCCCCGCTGGCCGAGCACGTCTACCGGTTCGCCCCCTTCCGCTGGTTGCCGGAGGACCGCCAGCGGGTGCACGGCACCAACGAGCGAATCCGCCTCGACGATTGCGGCGCGCTGGCTCGCTTCTATGAGGGGTTCGTGCGGGGCGCCGGTTCGTTGGAGCCTGCCCCCGGTACACTGTCAGGCCCGTGAGACGCCTCATCGCCTACATCGACCCGGGCTCCGGCAGCTACGTCTTCCAGGTCCTGATCGGGTTCCTCCTGGCGGCGGCGGTCACCATGCGTGCCTACTGGCGGCGCATCCGGGACTTCGTAGCCGCCCGATTCCGCAAGGGCTGATGACCGAGGCGGTGGCGGGTTCCTTCCGGGACCCGGCCGGGCGGGTCTTCCTCCGGGAGGGCGTCCTCTACCGGCAGGTCAACCAGGTCTACCGGGCCGACTACCAGGCGCTGATGGGCTCCGGGCTCTACTCGGCGCTCACCGAGCAGGGCCTCCTGGTCCGCCACCAGGAGGTACCGGACGTGCAGCCGCTCGAGGGCGACGCCCTGGTGGTGGTGCGGCCCGACCGGGTGGGGTTCCTCTCCTACCCCTACGAGTGGTGCTTCTCGCAGCTCCGCGATGCCGGCCTGGCCACCCTGGAGGCCCAGCGGGTCGCCCTGGCCCACGGGATGTCCCTTCGGGATGCCAGCGCCTACAACGTGCAGTTCGCCGGTGGGAAGCCGGTCTTGATCGACACGCTCAGCTTCGAACGGCTGCGGGAGGGAGAGCCCTGGGTGGCTTACCGGCAGTTCTGCCAGCACTTCCTGGCCCCGTTGGCCCTGCTGGCCTACCGGGACCTCCGCCTGGGCCGGCTCTCAGGTGTGTACATCGACGGTGTTCCCCTCGACCTGGCCGCCTCGCTGCTCCCCTGGCGAACCCGCCTGCGCCCGTCGCTCTTCCTCCATCTGCACGCCCACGCCCGCTCCTCGGTCTTGGCGCCCAAACATCGGGCTAGAGCCCGAGAAACGCGCGCCAAAACGAAGCATGGTGCGGGTCGGTTCTCCCTGAGGGCTCTCCAGGGCCTGGTGGAGAGCCTGGAGCGAGCGGTGGGGGGGCTGGGATGGCGGGGAGGGGCCTCGGAGTGGTCCGGGTATTACGCCGGGGACAGCTACACCGACGATGCCTTGGCTCACAAGGAGGAGCTGGTGGCAGGCTTTCTGGAGGAGGCGGCCCCCTCTTCGGTCTGGGACCTGGGGGCCAACGTGGGGCGCTTCAGCCGGCTCGCCTCGCGCCGGGGGATCCCCACGATCGCCTTCGACGCCGA
Source organism: Acidimicrobiia bacterium (assembly GCA_050742155.1). Classification (GTDB taxonomy): domain Bacteria; phylum Actinomycetota; class Acidimicrobiia; order Spongiisociales; family JALYHC01; genus JBOGFC01. The sequence continues at coordinate 17,413 of JBOGFC010000167.1, read as the reverse complement.
CCCGGCCACGGTAGAGCTCGCCTACCGGCAGGTGCGGTCCGAGCAGGAGACCCACCTCCTGCCCTTGGTGCTGGATCTCACCAACCCGAGCCCGGGGATCGGCTGGGGGCACCGGGAGCGAGCTCCCCTCGTGGAGAGAGGGCCGGCCGGGCTGGTGATGGCTCTCGCCCTGGTGCACCACCTGGCCATCGGCAACAACGTGCCGCTCGAACGGGTGACGGCCTTCTTCCGAGAGCTGGCCGATTGGGCGATCGTGGAGTTCGTCCCCAAGAGCGACCCCAAGGTGGAGCTGCTCCTGGCGGACCGGGAGGACGTGTTCTCCTCCTACCGACAGGAGGGATTCGAGCGGGCCTGCTCGGCCCACTTCACCATCGAAGAACGGGAGCCCATCAAGGAGTCGGAGCGCAGCCTCTACCTGCTGCGGGCCCGATGAGAGGCCCCTTCCCGAACTTGCGTGAGTTCCGGACCGCCGGCGGGTCATTTCTCACGCAAGAAGCGCTGGGGCGCCCCTTCCCTTGGCATCCACTGGTCCTGGCCGCCTATCCGGTCCTCTTCCTGTATGCCATCAATGCCGACCAGGTCCCCGCCGGCCAGGTGATCGTCCCCCTGGCGCTGGTGGTGGGCCTGGCGGCGCTGGGGATGGTGGGCGGGGTGGTGGCGTTCCGCAGCCCACACCGGGGCGCGCTGGTGACCTCGGGGCTGATCCTGCTGGTGTTCTCGTTCGGGCACCTGCTCGACCTGATCGGAGCGGCCTGGCGCACCCCGCTGCTGGTGACCTGGGGGCTGCTGGCGCTCGGTATCGGGTTCCTGGCCGGCCGCCTGGGCCGGCATCTTCCCCGCCCGACCCGCTTCCTCAACACGGCGGCCGTGATCCTGGTGGCCACCGCCCTGGCCACCCTGGTCGGCGCGCGGGGACCGGCCCTGTTCGCTCCGGCCGGGGCCAGCCCGGCGGATACCCCAGCCGGACCGGCAGCCGCCGGCAACCCGGGGCGGGACATCTTCTACCTGGTCTTCGACCGCTACGGGGGCGAGGCGGGGCTGCAGGAGCGTTACGGCCTCGACAACCGGGCTTTCCTGGATTGGCTGCAGGAGCGGGGGTTCTTCGTGGCCGGGGGGAGCTTCGCCAACTACCCAAAGACCAATCACTCCTTGGCCGCCTCGCTGAACTACACCTACCTCGACCGGCTCACCCGGGAGGCGGGGAGCGGCTCGGACGACTGGCGGCCGGTCGATCGGCTCCTCCAGGATCATGCCGTAGGCCGCTTCCTGCAGCGCCGGGGCTACCGCTACGTGCACATCGGCTCCTGGTGGGGGCCCACCGATGTGGCCGAGGGCGCCGACCAGAGCCTCAACTACGACCCCCGGTCGGAGTTCGCCACGGTGCTCCTCCAGTCCACCGTGGTCCCCTCCCTGCTGGATGCGGTGGGAGTGGAGACCGACCTCGACGACTGGGAGGTCCACTACCGCTCCGCTCTCTACCAGTTCGACCAGCTGGAGCGGCTCGCCAGGGCGCGGGCGGGCCCGCCCACCTTCGTCTTCGCCCATGTCCTGCTGCCTCATCCCCCGTATGTGTTCACCCGGGAAGGCGAGTTCGTCCCCAAGGCCGAGCGGGGCACCAACTTCGAGCAGCAGCTCACCTATACCAACCGCCGCATCGAGGAGCTGGTCGAGCTGCTCCTGGGCGGGCCGGAGGAGGAAGACCCGGTCGTGATCATCCAGGGCGACGAGGGGCCGTTCCCGGACCGTTACGCCCATGACGTGGAGCGCTTCGACTGGCGGCAGGCCACCGACCAGGAGCTCCTCATCAAGACCAATATCCTCAACGCCTACTACCTCCCCGGCGAGGCGGACCCGGACCCCTACCCGACCATCACCCCGGTCAACTCCTTCCGCCTCGTCTTCGACCGCTACTTCGGGACGGAGCTGCCCCTTCTCGAGGACCGGAGCTATGTCTTCATCGACGAGCAGCACCTCTATGACTTCATCGATGTGACCGACCGGCTGCGACGAGGAGGGTAGGTTTGGGCGAATGATGACTCGCTATCCGGCTGTTGGTGGTGGTCCCCCTGGGCCTCCTGGCGGCTCTCTATCCAGGGGGACGCCTGAGACCCGCCTACCCGCCCAGGAACCGCCCCAGCCAGCCCAGCACTTCCCCGTACCAGTGCAGGGAGTTGCGGGGCTTGAGGATCCAGTGGTTCTCGTCCGGGTAGTAGACGAGCCGGGCTTCGACCCCCTTGGCCTTGAGGATGTTGTAGAGCTGCAGGCCCTGGGTGGCCGGGACCCGGTAGTCCCTCTCCCCGTGGATCACCAGCACCGGGGTGGTCCATCCCTTGGCATGGGCGACCGGGCTCCAGCGGACGATCGCCTCGAGGTCCTCCCACGGCTCGCTCCCGAACGAGCGGTGCCGCCCCTGGGTGATGTCGGTGGCGTACTGGGCGAGGAGGTCGACCACCCCGGCGTGGCAGACGGCGGCCGCGAAGCGGTCGGTCTGGGAGGCCAGCCAGGCGGTCAGGTAGCCGCCGTAGGAGCCACCGGCGATGGCCATCCGCTCCGGGTCGGCCAGGCCCTCTTCGACCAGGCGGTCGGTGGCCCCCAGCACGTCGGCCACCGGCTGGTCGCCCCAGCGGCCGTGGATGGAGGCGGCGAAGTCCTGTCCCCAGGAGGTGGAGCCGTGGAAGTTGACCAGCGCCACCAGGTAGCCGGGGGCGGCGAAGGCCTGGGCGTTCCAGCGCCAGTGCCACTGGTCGCCGAAGATGCCGTGCGGTCCACCATGGATCATGTGGACCAGCGGCCACCGCCGGGATCGGTCGAAGCCGGGTGGGGTGACCAGATAGACCTGGACGGGGCGGCTCTCGTGGCCGGCCACCTCCAGCTCCTCGACCTCCCCGAGGGCCACCTGCTCGAGGAGGTCATCGGTGAAGTGCGTCACCATCTCGACCTTGCCCCCGTCCGCCGGGCAGCGGGCCACCTCGGGGGGACGGCTCAGGCTGTCGTAGCGGAAGAAGACGGCCCGCCGGGCCGGGCGCGGGGCGGAGATCGTCCCGCCCTCCGCCAGCAGCTCCGGGTCTCCACCTCCGATCGCCAGGCGGTAGAGGTTGGCCCTCCCCCGGTCCTCGGCGGCATAGACGATCCAGCCCCCGTCGGCGGAGATCTCCCAGGAGGAGGCCGAGCGGTCCCAGGCCTCGGTGAGCGGCTCCTCGGTCCCGCTCTTCCGGTCGTAGCGGACGAGCCGCACCCGGTCGGCGTAGAAGTCCCACTCCCGCTGCATCCCCCACACCAGGTAGCGGCCGTCGGGGCTGTACCGGGGGCGGTGGTCATCGGCCGGATGGTCGGGCGTCAGGCAGCGGGTCTCGCCCCCTCCCACCGGGACCGTGTAGATCGCCGAACGGAGGCGCTGGTGGGGAGGCTCGGAGGAGTCGGCGGAGAAGGCCACCTCCTTGCCGTCCGGGGAGACGTCGAAGCGATCGGCGCCTTCCAGCCAGTCCCACCAGCGGCGGGAATCGGGGATCAGGTCGCGCAGGTGCTCGGTCTCCAGGTCGATCACGAAGAGGTGGGGGATCTTGGCGTCGGTCAGCCACTGGTCCCAGTAGCGGTAGACCCGGTCCTCGGTCACCCGGGCCTGGACCGGGTCTTTATCTCGCTTGTCGAGCAGCTCCCGGGTCCCCTCGATGGTGGGGGCATCGGCTAGGAGCGGGGCGGTGAACACCAACCCCTTCCCCTGAGGGACCCAGCGGGCGGCGATCACCCCGAGGGGCAGATCGGTGAGGCGGCGGGCCTCACCGCCGTCCAGGGCCATGAGGTAGAGCTGCCCCTGGTCTCGGCCGGAGGGCTTGCGAACGAAGGCCAAGCTCCTCCCATCGGGAGAGAGGGCGGGCTGGGAGCTGTCCAGGTCGGGAGCGGTGAGCGGCCGGGGCTCGCCGCCGTCGGCCGGCACCCGCCAGAGTCGGGAGTTTCCCTTGTTCTTCTCCAGGTCGTAGGTGGTGACCGGGACCACCAGGAAGCTGCCGTCCGGGGCGGCGTGCGGGTCACCCACCCGGGGCAGTCGCCAGAGCTCCTCGGCGGTGAAAGGACGTCGGAGCATTGGGCGACGGTAGCAGTCAGAAGATCTCGGCCACCGAGCGGAGTGTCAAGACGGCGCCCACTGTGCTCCAGAGAGCCGGTGGCGTCTGAGAACATCCATGCCGATTCTGGGTCGGGACTTTTCGCGTCCGTTACGAGTCTGGCCCGTAGCTCCAGCGGTCGACGATGTTGCCGCTCGGGTCGACCAGAAAGGCGGTGTCGCCGGAGTTGTTCCACACCGCCGAGCCTTGCACGCACCAGTACAGCTCGCTCGGAGAGTCGGCGCCACACCCGGTGAAGACGGTGAGGGACGCGCCCGCCAAGAGGGGCAGGCCGTCCGGGAAGGCATAGCGATGGGAGGCCGACTCGTCGCGGAGCATCCACCCGGTCAGGTCGACCGGTCCCTGCCCGGCGTTCTCGATGCTCACCCACTCCCCGTTCGGGTTCAAGGCATCGTCCCCGGGCGGGTCGTAGCGCACCTCGACGATGCGGAGTCCTCGGCCGGCCGGTCCACAGGCCCCGGGCCTCCACATCCCCACCTCTCGTGTCCGAGCCTCGGCCTGGGCGGAGTCCAGCGCGCCGGCCATGGCGGTGTCGGGCCGGTACCGGCGAGCGATGGCCAGGCCCTCCCGCACCACCGTCTCGTTGACGAAGAGCTCGCCCAGGTACACATAGCGAAGCAGCCGCCCGGCAGAGTCCCGGTCGGAGATGTCGGCCACGAGTCGCACCTCCCGGCCCTCCACCAGGCCGGCCAGAAAGACGCTGGCTTCCTCGGCCAGGCACTCCCCCCGCTCGGGAGCGTTGATCCCGATCAGGCGCACCGGCTCCAGGTCTTCCTCGGTCAGCTCCACCCGGATGGTGTCCCCGTCGATGACCGACTGGGCCAGGACGAGGGCCGGCGGGGGCGCCGCCGCCTCGGCGGTGGGCGGCGGGCCGTCATCGCCCGATGAGCACCCCGCCAGCAGCGCGGCAGCGACCGCCCGGTTCCACCAGGGTCCCATGTCTCCCAGCGTACGGCTCGACTACGACAGTTCTCGTCGGGCGTATCGCGCGAGGACCTCCGTGGGCGTGCCGGCCCGGGCGGTGAAGCCGGTGCGATCGAGCTCGAGCAGGGCGGCCACGTCCCGCGATGCCCGCACGATCGCCTCCGGATCGATCCCGGTCTCCACCCCCAGGTCGGCCAGCATGCTCACCAGGTCCTCGGTGGCCACGTTGCCGGCGCCGGGGGTCCTGGGAAGGACGATCCCGCCCCCGATCCCGCAGATGGAGGCATCCAGGGCGGCCACTCCGGCCTGCAGGGCGGCCAGCGCGTTGGGGAGGGCCATTCCGTTGGTGTTGTGGAGGTGGACGCACAGGCGAAGCTCGGGGAACTCCCTTCGAATGCGGGCGCAGAGGCGGTAGACCTGCCCCGGTCCGGCCATCCCGGCCGTGCTGGCCACCGACACCTCGGCCGGCCCGAGCGGCAACACCCGCTCGATGAGGGCCAGCACGTGCTCGGCCGGGGTGGCCCCTTCCCAGGGGGAGAAGAAGGCGCAGGAGATGGTGGCCATCCAAGGCAGGCGGGCGGCCTCGGCCACCTCGGCCACCTCGCCCAGCGTCACCAGACCCTCCTCGATGGACATGTTCTGGTTGCGGCGGCTGTACGTCTCGGAGGCGGAGATCAGTCCTAACACCACATCCACCCCGGCCGCCACCGCCCGCTCCGCCCCCTTCCGGTTGGGGACCAGGCCCCGGTAGCGCACCCCCGGCGGGCGAGGGAGCCGGCCCATGAGCGCCGCGGCATCAGCCAGCTGCGGCACGACCTTGGGGTGGACGAAGCTGGTGGCCTCCACCTCCCTCACCCCGGCGGCCAGCACCCGCTCGATCATGGTCGCCTTGACCTCGGTGTCGTAGGTCCGCTCCAGGGATTGCAGGCCATCCCGCGGACCCACCTCCACCACGGTCACCGACTCCGGCAGGTTCACCGGACGAAGACTATTGCCTTCCCATGGCCCAGACGGCCCAGGTCACGATCATCACCGTCCCGATTGCGAGCTGCACCGCCAGGGTTTGGCCGAAGCCGAGCAGCACCCCTTTGGTGGCCGCCCAGGCCGCCTCCCAGCTCTGGGTGCGACCGTACTGCAGGAGGAGCACCCCGGCCACCGCCCCGAGAGGAGCGCCGATGACCGGGACGACGAAGAAGCCGACCAGGGCCCCCAGCGCCCCGGCGACCAGCACGGCCGTCGAAGCTCCCCGGGCCCGGCCGCCCCGCACCGGGAGGAGCACCCCCGCCGCGGTCCCGGCGGCCAGGAGCACCGTCAGGATGGCCAGCACGACCCATCCGGCGGTGCCGAAGCCGGTGATCAGTCCGTAGGCGAGAGCGGCCACCCAGATGAGGCCCAGCCCCGGGACCACGGGGAGGATCACTCCGGCCAGGCCGATGGCCATGACCGCCGCGGTCACGACGAAGAGCAGTCCGTCTTCCATCGGCCCGGGATCGTAGGGGCTCACTAGCTTTGCGCCGATGTCCAGGGAACGAAACCCCGGGCGGCTGCGCCGCAACCTGTTCGTGGACGTCGGCCCTCTGCGACGGTCGCGGGACTTTCGCTTCCTGTACGCCGGGCAGCTCGTTTCTTTGCTGGGCCGCCAGTTCGCGGTGGTGGCCGTTCCCTACCAGGTGTTCCTCATCACCGGGACCTCCCTGGCGGTGGGCCTGGTGGGCTTGGTGCAGCTTGGGCCGCTGCTGGCCATGTCGCTGATCGGGGGGGCCTTCGCCGATGCGGTCGACCGCCGCCGGCTCTTGCTGGTCGCCCAGCTGCTGCAGGGGGTGGTCAGTGTGGGACTGGCCCTCTACGCCCAGGGCGGGGGATCGGCGGTGTGGCCCATCTACGTGCTGGTCGCCGTGGCGGCCGGCCTGTCCGGGCTGAGCTCTCCTACCTGGGGCGCGGTGCTCCCCGCCCTGGTGGGCCGCCGCGACCTGCCGGCCGCCTTCGCCCTCAACCAGATCCTGTTCCAGCTCGGCCAGGCGGTGGGCCCGGCCGTGGCGGGGCTGGTCATCGCCCGGGTCAGCCTGGCGGCCGCCTACTGGATCGATGCGGCCAGCTTCGGGGTGGCGGCGGCCAGCCTCATCCCCATTCGCCCGCTGCCCCCGCAAGGTGGGGGGCGCCGGGCCGGGCCCATCTCCATCCTGGAGGGACTGCGGTTCCTGAGGGACCGCCGCCTGTTGCAGGCCACCTTCGCCATCGACATCTCGGCCATGGTGTTCGGGATGCCCCGAGCCCTCTTTCCCGAGCTGGGCACCCGGGTGTTCGGCGGCGATGCCCGTACCGTGGGGCTGCTCTTCGCCGCCCCGGGCGTCGGAGCGCTGCTGGGGGCCTCCACCTCCGGATGGGTGGGCGGGGTGCGCCGCCAGGGCCGGGCGGTGCTGGTGGCGGTCTTGGTGTGGGGGCTGGCCATCACCGGCTTTGGAGTTGCTCCTTGGCTTCTGGTGGCGCTGGCCCTGCTGGCGGTGGCCGGAGCCGCCGACGTGATCTCGGCCATCTTCCGGAGCACCATGTTGCAGGTCTCGGTGCCGGACGCACTGCGGGGACGGCTCACCGGCGTGCACACCGCGGTGGTAACCGGCGGGCCCCGCCTGGGAGACGCCGAGGCCGGAACGGTGGCCGCCCTCACCACCCCCCGCATCTCGGTGGTGTCGGGCGGGCTGCTCTCGATCCTCGGGGCCCTGCTGATCAACCGCCTGTTCCCCGAGCTGCGGTCCTACCACCGGGACGCCGACGACGGGGAGGCCAGACGAACCTAATGCTTGGCTGGACCGCCGCGGTCCAATACTGCATTCAGTTCGGCCGTGGACCGGGTGACAAAGGCCGGGTCGCCGCCGGCCCGGATACTATGCTCGCCCGCGTGCCCGAAACGGTCCCCAAGCTGCGGCGAGCCATCAAGAGCCGGCCGCCCGGCGTCTCGGCTGAGCGGGAGCTCTGGCGGGCCGGCCACCAGGTGGTGGTGGGAATGGACGAGGTGGGCCGGGGAGCCTGGGCCGGACCGCTCAGCGTTGGGGCGGCGGTGCTGCCTCGCCAGCGCCGGGTTTACAAGGTCAGGGACTCCAAGCTGCTCAGCGAGGGTGAGCGCGAAGCGCTCTTCGAGCGTATTGCCGGTTGGTGCGTGGCCTGGGCGGTGGGCCATGCCAGCCATGAGGAATGCGATGAGCTGGGGATGTCGGAGGCGCAGCGTCTGGCCGCCCGGCGGGCTCTGGAGAGGCTGGGAGTGCGACCGGACCGGGTGCTGGTGGATGGCCGGTGGGATTTCGTAGGGGGTGGGATCACCGACCGCATCACCGACGGTGATGCCACCATCCTCTCCATCTCGGCCGCCTCGATCCTCGCCAAGGTGAGCCGGGATCGTCTCATGCGGGGGCTGGCCGAGCAGTACCCCGGCTATCATTTCGAGGTCAACAAGGGCTATCCCTGCCCGGTCCACAAGGCGGCCCTGCAATGGTGGGGCCCCACCGCCATCCATCGCCGCTCTTGGGTCTTCATGGACCACCTTCCCTGGACGGGCCTGCCCCGCTACCGCCGTCCCGAGGCCCAGGGAACCCTCTTCGACTGACTCATGCCCTAGCCAGGCGCCGCGCCCGCTGGTCCACCTCGTCGCGGGCGCGCTCCTCGTCAACGGTCAGGCAGCGCCCTTCCTCCACCACCCGGCGGCCGGCCACCCAGACATCGGTGACCAACCGGCTGGAGGCCGACCAGACCAGGTGGGAGACCAGGTCGTGCTCTTCGACCTCGGGGACGAAGGCCGAGTCGGAGAGGTCGAGGAGCACCATGTCGGCCCAGCGGCCCGGCTCCAGAGCCCCGAGGTCGGGGCGCCCCAGAGCTTCCGCCCCGCCTCGGGTGGCCAATCGGAGAGCCTCTCGGGCAGACACCCGGGCGGCGTCGCCGGTCTGCAGGCGAGCCAGCAAGGGAGCGAGGCGCATCTCCTCCCACAGGTCGAGGTCGTTGTTGGCGGACGGCCCGTCGGTGCCCAGGCCCACCCGCAAGCCCAGCTCCAGCATGTCGGCCAGCCGGGCGATGCCGGAGGCCAGCTTGGCGTTGGACTGCGGGCAGTGGGCCACCCCCACGTCGTGCTCCTGGTAGATGCGGAGGTCGTCGTCGGTCAACCAGATGCTGTGGGCGGCCACCACGCGGGCCTCCAGCACCCCGAGGTCGGCCAACAGGCGCGGTACGGTCACCCCGTACTCCTCCTCGATGGGCCTTCCTTCTGCCTGGGTCTCAGCCACATGGATGTGGACGAGGGCGTCCCGCTCCAGGGCCGCCTCGGCCACCGCGCGGAGGCCGTCGGGGGGGACCGTGTAGGCGGAGTGGGCTCCCAGGCCGATCTCGACGAGCTGGTGGCGGCCGGCGTGGCGGTCGCAGAAGCCCACTACCCGCTCCAGCATCTCCTTCCAGGTGAACAGGCCCGGCACCTCCAGGATGCCGGGGGTGATCAGCGAGCGGAAGCCGGCCTCCAGCACCGCGCGGAGCTGCGCCTCTTCGAAGAAATACATCTCGCAGGAGGTGGTCACCCCGAACCGGAGCAACTCCGAGCAGGCGAGTGTCATCCCCCAGTAGACGTCCTCCTCGGTGAGCCGGGCCTCCCTCGGCCAGAGCACCTCCTTGAGGAAGCGTTCGAGGGGGATGTCCTCGGTGGCTCCTCGAAAGAGGGTCATGGCCGAGTGACAGTGGCAGTTGATCAGACCGGGCATGAGCAGCCCGGCTAAGGCCAGCTCCTCACCGACGTGTGGGGGGGCGTGGTCGGCCGGTCCCACCCAGGCGAGGCGGCCCTCCTGATCGACATCGACCACTCCGGGCCGGTGGATGTCGAAGTCCCGGTTGCAAGTGACGACGGCGTCGGCCTGATAGCGCACCGTCACTCGGGAGCCTCCCAAGCGGCCAGGAATCGCTCTTGCTCTGGAGTGAGGTGGTCGATCTCCAGGCCCAGGGAGGCCAGCGCGTCCCGGGCGATCTGCTCGTCGATCTCCGGGGGGAAGAGATGGATGCCGGGGGCCATCTCCCCCGCGTGCAGGAGGAGGTGGCGGGCGGCCAGGGCCTGGACCGAGAACGACAGGTCCATGATCTCCACGGGATGGCCCTCCCCGGCGGACAGGTTGACCACCCGGCCCCCTCCGATGACGAACAGCGAACGGTCCCGGTCGAGCCGGTATTCGGTGATGTGCGGGCGCACCGGGCGCTCCTCGCTGGCCCGGGCCCGCAAGGCGGCCATGTCGATCTCGTCATCGATCCCGCCGGCGTTGGCGAGCAGCGCCCCATCCTTGAGGAGCTCGAGGTGCTGGAGGGCGATGGCCCGGCGGGTGCCGGTGGCGGTGATGACCAGGTCGGCCCGCTCGCAAGCACGAGCGATCGTGTCGACCTCGAAGCCGTCGTTGTAGGCCTCGAGGGCCGCAAAGGGATCCACCTCGGTCACCGTCACGCGGGCCCCCTTGCCGCGGGCGCGCCGGGAGATGCCTTTGCCCACCCAGCCGTAGCCCACCACCAGCACCTCCTTCCCGGCCAGCAGGAGGTTGGTGGCGTCCTGGATGGCCTGCAGCACGGACTGCCCGGAGCCGTAACGGTTGTCGTAGTAGTGCTTGCAGCGGGCGTCGTTGGCGGCGATGACCGGGATCCGGAGCACCCCTTCCCGCTCCATGGCCCGCAGGGCGGTCATCCCGGACGTGGTCAGCTCGGCCGCCCCCAGCAGGTCCTCGAGGGCCTCAGGGTGAGAGGAATGGGCCATGCGGATCAGCTCGGCCCGGTCGTCGATCAGAACCTCGGGGCGCATGCCCAGCACGGCCGCGTAGAACCGGCGCTCGTCCTCCTGGCTGGCGTCGGAGCGGGCGAAGACCTCCACCCCGCGGGCGGACAGTCCGGCGGCCACGTCGTCCTTGGTGAGGACCGCCGGGCAGGCCAGGGCCACCTCCGCCCCGGTCTCGACCAGCATCACCGCCAGGTAGGCGGTCTTCGGCTCGAGGGGCAGGATGACCCCGATTCGACGGCCCTTGACGGTGCCCTCCGCCTCGAAACGCTCCCGCACTCGGTGGAGCACCGGCGACCAGGTGGCCGCCCACTCGATCTTGCGGATCCCCTCAGGAGCCAGGGACGGGTCCTTGACGGTCATACCTGCCAGCTCCGGAAGAACTCCTCCTGAGCCGGCGTGAGCTCGTCGAGCTGGATGCCCATGGTGGCCAGCTTGGTACGGGCGATCTCCCGGTCGAGCTCCGCGGGGAACCGGTGAACTCCGGGAGCCAGCTCGGTGGTGGCCAGGTGGTGGAGGGCAAGCGCCTGCACCGAGAAGGAGAGGTCCATGATCTCGACCGGGTGTCCGTCCCCCCCGGCGATGTTGGCCAGCCGCCCCTCGACGAGCAGGTAGGCGCGTCGCCCGTCGGGGAACGTGTAGCGGGTGATACCGGCGCGCACCTCCTCGACTTGGGCCGCCGCCTCGGCCAGGGCCGTCCGGTCGATCTCCCGGTCGTGATGGCCGGCATTGGCCAGGATCACCCCGTCCTTGAGATGGGGGAGGGCCTCCCGGCCGATCACCTCGATGCCTCCCGTGCCGGTCAGCACCAGGTCGGCCTCGGGGAGCGCCTCGGCCAGCCGCGCCACCTTGTACCCGTCCATGTGGCCTTCCAGCGCCTTGACCGGATCGACCTCCACCACCGTTACCCGCGCTCCCATCCCCTCGGCGTAGCGGGCCAGGCCCTTGCCGACCCAGCCGTAGCCCACCACGCACACCCGCCGCAGGGAGGCGGCCAGGTTGGTGAGGCCGAACACCGCCGCCAGGGTCGACTGGCCGGTCCCGTAGCGATTGTCGAAGAGGTGCTTGCACCGGGCGTCGTTAGCGGCGAGGGCCGGGAAGCCGAGTCGGCCCTCGGCCTCCATGGCCCGCAGCCGGACCACCCCGGTGGTGGTCTCCTCGGTGACGCCCCGCAGCCCCTCGGCGAGCTCGGGCCGGTGGCGGAGGAGGCGGGCGGTGAGCTCCGCTCCGTCGTCCACCACCAGCTCCGGGGCGGTGTCGATCACCGCCCTGAGGTCCTCCTCGAACTGCTCGGGGGAGGAGCCGTGGCTGGCGTGCACCTCGATGCCGCGGGCGATCAGGGCGGCACACACCGCGTCCTGGGTGGAGCCGGGATTGGAGCCGGCCGCCACCACCTCGGCACCGGCCTCGGCCAGCAGGGTGGCCAGGTAGGCGGTCTTGGCCTCCAGGTGGACCACCACCGCCACCCGGCGGCCCTTCAGGGCCCCGTCGGCCAGGCGCTCCCGGGCCAAGGTGTTGAGGACCGGGGAGTGGCGGGCGACCCATTCGATGCGCTCCTCACCCTCAGGGACCAGGGCGGGGTCGGCGATGCGGGAGCGGCCAGCGGCATCCCTCATGGAGCCAGGTTACGCCGGCGCCATGGCTCCCTACATCGCCATTCGCCGCTCGAAGAGGTCGGGGCGGGAGCGGGCCAGGACCAGCGCCAGGAGCAGGGCGGCCATGAAGGGAGCCACCGTGGCGATCACCGCCGCGTTGCCGGGGGTCTGGCCGAAGCCGGCCGGGCCGACCGCCTCCCCGACGCCCAGGCCGACCAGCATGCCGACGACCCAGCCGCCCACCCCTCCGATGGCCATGAGGGCGGTGCCGATGGGGGCCGGGCCCCGCGACGAGATGTCCTGGGCCGGCATCACGTCGGTCCACACCAGGCCCATCCGCTGCACTCGCCTGTAGAGCAGCGCCAGCAGGATGGGGCCCAGGATGGCCGGGACCACCACGTTGTTGATGGCGATGATCGTGGCCAACACCACGAACGGGAGGATGCGCAGCACCTCCAGCCCCCAGGCGATCATCGCCGCGCAGGCCAGGCCGGAGATGGCGCACAGCGCCACGAACTCGCCCACCTGCTTGCCCCGGCGCATGGCCGGCTCCTCCCCGGAGCTGAGCGGCCCCAGCCGTCCCCAGAGCACGTAAGGGACCGCCCCCAGGAAGAAGTTCCCTATGAAGCCGAAGAAGCTGCCCGGCCCGAAGGTCCCGAAGAAGTCGCCGATCAGGTTGCCGAAGGCGGAGCCCCAGGCGGCGGCCGGCCCGAACAGCAAGGAGGCCACCGGCGGGATCACCTGGGCGACGCGCAGCTCGGTGATGCCGGGGATGATGGGGATCGCCTTGAAGGGGATGAGCACCGCCGCATAGATGGCCGCCACCAGCACGGTGAGCACGATCATCTGGGTGTTCTTCCACATGGTGAGCAGTTCGCGCACGGACGCCTCCTCGTTAGACCCGCGGGCCGATCCTACCCCTTCACATTGAGGCCGTGCCGCCCAGTACCACGCCTAGCGCACCAACCCGGGGATCTCTGCCAGCCCCCCCAGCCTCATCCAGAATGAGGCCGCCATCCCCGCCAGCGCCAGCCCGGTGGCCAGCCAATCCCCGATCCCCATGCGCAGCTCGAGCAGATAGGTGCGGTCCGGCCGGGCGCCGAAACCCTTAGCCTCGAGAGCCATGGCCAGGTGCTTGGCGGAGCGCAAGGCGGCCACGAACACCGGTACCAGCATCGGCAGGTGCTTTCGCAGGCGAGCAAGGGGGTTCCCCGACTCCACGTCCACCCCCCGGGCCTTCTGTGCCTGGATGATGGTGGCCCCGGCTCCCACGAAGGTGGGGACCATCCGCAAGGCGGACGAGAAGGCGAAGGCCATCCGGTAGGGGGCGCCCATCTTGATGAAGCCGGTGGTGATCTCCTCGTTGCGGGTGGTGGCCAGCCACGCCACGCTGGCCGTGATGGTGGCGGCCAACTTGAGCCCGGTGGAGACCCCGAAGAGCACCGACTCCACCTCGATGGGGCCCCAAAGCGGCGTCGCCCCCTGCGAGAAGAACGTCCATACCACCGTGGAGAAGAGAAAGATGATGACCAGCAGGGCGCGCACGCGGCGCAGGGATGACCAGGCCCCGGCCACCTGGATGCCGACCAGCGAGAGGCCCAAGAGCGTGCCCGGGACGAGCGGGTGGTCGGCCCCGACCGCCAGGAAGATCACCGCCACGACCAGCAGGAACTTGGGTCGGGGGTCGAGTCGGTGGAGCACCGAGCCGGTGTCCACGTAGAGGTAGACGTCCATGTCAGCCCGTCGTCAGGGCGGCCCGGGCCTCCATCTGGCTGAGCAGCGTGCGGCCCAGCCGGCCGGTGAGCCGGATGAGCTGGGGCGCTTTGAGGCTCGCCTCGGCCAGCTCCTCCTCCCTGGAGAGCACTTCCCGAGTGGTCCCGTCCATCGTCACCCGCCCCTCTTGCATGACCACCACCCGATGGGCGTATTCGGCCACCACCCACATGGAATGGGTCACGCAGATGATGGTGTGGCCGGCCTCTTCGTTGAGGCGGCGAACCAACTCCATCATCTGCCGCTGCTCCCGGTAGTCGAGGCCGGTGGTGGGCTCGTCGAGGACGATGACCTGGGGCCGGATGGAGAGGATGGAGGCCACGGCCACTCGTTGCCGCTCCCCCTTGGTCAGGGCGAACGGATCGTCGCCTTCGCGCCCGGACAGGCCCACCGCGGCCAGCGCTTCCGACACCCGTTCCTCCACTTCTCCGGAAGGGACGCCGTGGTTGAGAGGCCCGAAGGCCACCTCATCGAAGACAGTCTCGGCGAAGATCTGATGGTCGGGGTTCTGGAAGACATAGCCGACGATGCGTCCCAGGCGGCGGACGCCCTGGCCTCGGGCGGAGGCACCCTCCACCCGCACCCCACCTGCACTGGGCTCGAGCAGGCCGTTGAAGTGCTTGACGAGGGTGGTCTTGCCGGAGCCGTTCTGGCCCACCACCGCCAGGAACTCGCCTCGCCGGACGGTGAGGGTCACCCCACCGAGCGCCTTCACACCGTTGGGGTATTGGTGCTGGAGGTCCTTGGCTTCGATGATCGGCTCCCCGTATGCCGCTTCCCGGATGGCAGCGCGGCGGTGCAGGTCCTCCCAATAGGCCTGCGGGACCTGAAAGCGCAGCTCGCGCAGGCGGACGGCTGCCTCCTCGTCGGTGAAGACCGGTTCGGCCCCGAGATGGTGGAGGAGCCGGACCACTCCCAGAGGTTGCACCCCTCGCTGCTCCAGCCACTCCGAGCGAACCAGCAGCTCCTCGGGAGGTCCCTGGGCCACGATGCGTCCCTCCTCCAGCACCACCACCCGGTCCGCCTTGGTGGCTTCTTCGGTGTCGTGCTCGACGATCACCAGCGTGGCACCCTGCCGCCGCAGTCTACGAGCCACTTCGAAGACCGACTCCTTGCCGATGGGATCCAAGTCGGTGGTGGGCTCGTCCATCACCAGCACCTTCGGCTGCAGAGCCAGCACGGAGGCGATCGCCAAGCGCTGCTTCTGCCCGCCGGAGAGGGTGGCCGGCTCCCGCCGCTCCAAGCCGGTGAGGCCCACCGTGCGAAGGGCCGCGTCGACTCTCGTTCGGATCTCCTCTCCCGGTACGGCCAGGTTCTCCGGCCCAAAGGCCACCTCCAGTTCCACGTTGGTGGAGAAGAGCTGGGCCTCGAAGTCCTGGAAGACCAGGCCCACCTGCCCGGCCAGCTCACTCACAGTGTGCTGGGCGGTGTCTTCCCCGAACACGCGGACCGTTCCCTCCAGCTCGCCCCGCACCACGTGCGGGATGAGCCCGTTCAGGCACAGACAGAGGGTGGACTTGCCGGCCCCACTGGGGCCGAGGATCACCACCAGCTCCCCGGAGCCCACGGTCAGGTCGATGCCCTCGAGAGCCGGCGCGCCTTCTCCTCGGTAGGTGAACCGGACCCCGTCGACGTCAAGGACGGGGGGGCCGGGCATGGCGGCCAGGGTACCCGAGCGGTGCTGCCGGTAGTCTTCCCGGCTTGTGGCGGATCGCCCGGGCCGTGGGGGTGGGTCCTAGAGGTACCCAGGGGACGTCGGTTTCTCCTGCTGCTCCCCGTCGGAGAGGGCCTGGCGGCGCAGCGCCTCCAGCTGGGCGGCCATCTGGCGGTTGAGGGTGGAGGCCTGCATGCCCCGGAAGAGGCCGTCCAGCCAGCCGATCAGCCGGGCCTGGGCGACTCGCAGCTCCCCCATGGAGGGGGTGTCCTCACCCGTGAGGAACTCCACGTCTTCGTGCAGTTCCTCTTGCAGGTCTTCGGAAAGAAGTTGACCCAGCTCCTCGAGCGTGCTTCGGTAGAGCTCGTGGAGGCGCCGACGGCCCTCCTCGTCGAGGTTGACTTGGCGGACCTCGTTCAAGGTGGCGGCGGCCATCGAGCCGAACCGCAGCAGCTTGGCGGGGTCGTCGATGCTGGAAGGATCGCGGCGTGGTTGGTTCTCGGCCATCGATCTACCACACTAGGCACTGTCGAGGGAACATGGTGTTGCGAACAAGCGTTCGTAGAGATGTGATGAGCAAGCACCCACCACACGGAGCCCTGACCGACGAGCGAGGGCGGCTGACCACCGACCTGGTGGCCCAGTATCTCGACTCGATCGGGCGGTTCGACCTGCTCACCGCCGACCAGGAGGTGGAGCTGGCCCAGGCCATCGAGGCGGGTACCGAGGCCGGTCATCGGCTGGAGGCCGGGCAGTTCTCCGGCAAGCGGGAGGAGGCAGAGCTGCGCGCCCGGGTGCGGGCCGGGCAACAGGCCAAGGACGCATTCCTGACCGCCAACCTGCGGCTGGTGGTGGCGAACGCGCGCCGCTATGCGGGGGCCGGCGGGCTGGACTTCCTCGACCTCATCCAGGAAGGGAACCTGGGCCTGATCCGTGCCGTGGAGAAGTTCGATTGGCGGAAGGGGTTCAAGTTCTCCACCTACGCCACCTGGTGGATTCGCCAGGCGATGACCCGCGCCATCTCCCAGCAGTCCCGTACCGTGCGGATCCCCGTGCACCTCCACGACCTGCTGGGCACCATCCGCCAGGCCCAGGATGCCCTCAAGGGGGAGCTGGGCCGCGAGCCAAGCGCGGAGGAGATCGCCGCCGAGACCGGGGTGGAGCCGGCCCGGGTCAAGGACGCCCTGGAGGTGGCCGATTCGGTGTCTCTGGAGAGCCCGGTGGGGGAGGACGGCGCCGAGCTGGCCGACTTCATCGAGGACCAGGAGGCGGTGGATCCGATCGAGGCGGTGGAGGAGCGACAGGTCAGCGAGGCGCTGCGCCGTTCGGTGGCCGGGCTGCCGGAGCTGGAGCGCACCGTGCTGGCGATGCGCTATGGCCTGGCCGACGGCCGCCCGCGCCCGCTGCGGGAGCTGGTCGACGAACTGGGGCTGAGCGAGACCAAGATCCGTCAGCTGGAGCGGCAGGCCCTGGCGCGCCTGCGGGAGATCTCGGCTGAGATCCCCTACGACCTGAACTCGGCCGCCTAGATACGCCCGCCAGCGTCTTTCGAACCTAAGGCTCTAGT
>JBOGFC010000166.1:0-13589 GCA_050742155.1 Acidimicrobiia bacterium | reverse complement strand
ATCTTCGAGGAGGACATCAACCGCCTGGCCGCGGCGGGCATCACCTTCGGGTGCAATCCTCCCGACAACGACCGCTATTGCCCGGATGACCCCGTGCTGCGGGACCAGATGGCCTCCTTCCTGGCCCGGGCCCTCGACCTGCCGCCCGCGCCGCCCCCGCCTCCCCCGGTGCTGGAGACGGTGGCCACCGGGCTCTCCCAACCGCTCTTCGTGACCGCCCCGCCCGGCGACTCCCGCCTGTTCATCGTGGAGAAGACCGGGGCCATCCGCATCGTCTCGGACGGCGCGCTGCGGGCGGAGCCATTCCTGGACCTCTCGGGCCGGGTATCCGGCGGGTCCGAGCAGGGCCTGCTGGGGATGGCCTTCCACCCCGGCTACGCACAGAACGGCCGCTTCTTCGTCCACTTCACCAACCTGGATGGGGATACCCGCCTGGTGGAGTTCCAGGTCTCCGACGACGACCCCCACCGGGCCGACCCGGCCAGCGAGCGGCTGGTGCTGGCCCAGGACCAGCCCTTCGCCAACCACAACGGGGGGATGGTGCTGTTCGGCCCGGACGGCGACCTGTACCTGGCGCTGGGCGACGGCGGGGGGAGCGGTGACCCGAACGGCCACGGCCAGAATCCCGACACGCGGCTGGGAACCATCCTCCGCCTCGATGTGGACGGCGCTCATCCGTATGAGATCCCGCCCGACAACCCGTTCGTCGACGGGGGAGGTGCCCAAGAGGTGTGGGCCTACGGGCTGCGCAACCCGTGGCGCATCGCCATCGACCCGCCCACAGGCCTGCTCTACGTGGCCGACGTGGGGCAGGGCTCCTGGGAGGAGGTCAATGTGGAGGCAGCCGGAGCGGGGGGCCTCAACTACGGCTGGTCGATCATGGAGGGGGCCCACTGCTTCGATCCCCCCTCCGGCTGCGATTCGACCGGGCTGGAGCTGCCGGCCCTCGAGTACCCCATCCCCGAAGAGGGGTGCGCGGTGATCGGGGGATTCGTCTACCGGGGCTCCGACCTTCCCGAATTGCAGGGCCACTACTTCTACGGCGACCTGTGCGGGGGATGGGTGCGCAGCTTCCTCTACCAGGACGGCCAGGCGACCTTTGAGAAGGAGTGGTTCCAGGACGTCGGCACCATCTACTCCTTCGGCACCGACGCGGCCGGGGAGCTGTACGTGGCCGTGGCAGAGGGGACCGTCTACCGGCTGTCACCCGGCTCGTGAGCTCGTGAGGAAGGGCGGTCCCCCGTTCTGTCCCCGGTTCTTGTGACGGAAAACCACCGATATGGGTGGATAAGCGTCACAAGAACGGGATGGCCCCCGCACGTATACTGCCCCGGACTCCTCCCCAGGACATGATGGACGATCCCATCCGCTTCTTCCGAGACGAGCCCTGGACGGCCGGCGTGGTCGGCCTGGGCTACGTGGGGCTCCCCTTGGCGATGACCGTCACCCAGCGGGGGCTGCCCTGCGTGGGGTTCGATGTCTCCGAGGGGGTGGTGGCCGGGCTGCGGGAAGGAGGTTCCCCGATCGAGGACGTCTCCGACCGAGAGCTGGCCGAGGCGCTCGGCAAGGGCCTGCAGGTGACCACCGAGCCGGCCCGTCTGGCCGAGGCGGACGCGGTCTTCATCTGCGTGCCCAGCCCGCTGGGGCGCAACCGTCAGCCAGACATGTCGTACATCGAGGCGGCCGCCGCCACCCTGGCCCAGGTGGCTCGTCCCGGGCAGCTGGTCTCGCTGGAGTCGACCAGCTATCCGGGCACTACCGAAGAGGTGCTGGTCCCGGCCCTCACCAAGGGCGGCCTGGAGCTGGACCGGGACCTGTTCGTGAGCTTCTCCCCGGAGCGGGTCGACCCGGGCAACGTGCGGCGGCTGGCCCAGATCCCCAAGGTGGTAGGGGGCGTCACCGCCCTTTCCGGCCAGGTGGCCGAAGCCGCCTACCGGCGGCTGGTCTCCGAGGTGCACCTGGTCTCGTCGGCCCGGGCGGCCGAGCTCACCAAGCTGCTGGAGAACACCTACCGGGCGGTGAACATCGGCCTGATCAACGAGATGGCCCAGTTGGCCCACGAGCTGGACATCGACATCTGGGAGGTCATCGAGGCCGCCTCCACCAAGCCGTTCGGCTTCCAGCCCTTCTTCCCCGGCCCCGGGGTGGGGGGGCACTGCATCCCACTCGACCCCCAGTTCCTCGCCTGGCGGGCCAAGGAGGCCCGTTTCGCCACGCGCTTCATCGACGTGGCCGAGCAGGTCAACGTGGCCATGCCCGCCTATACGGCCGGGCGGGTGGCCGAGCTGCTCAACCAGCGCGGGCTGCCGGTGTTCGGGACCAAGGTGCTGGGGGTGGGCATCGCCTACAAGCCCAACGTGGCCGACGACCGGGAGTCCCCGGCGGTGCAGGTGCTGGAGGAGCTGGCCCGGCGGGGAGCCGAGGTGCTGGTGCTCGACCCGCTGCTGGAGCCCGATCGCATCAAGCTGCACGGCTTCGCCCCGGTGGAGGACGTGAACGGGGAGGACGAGGTGGCGGTGGCGGTGATCCTCACCGACCACGACGCCCTCGACCTGGAAGCGATCGCCGCGGCGGTGCCGGTGGTCTTCGACACCCGGGCCGCTTACCGGCGGCGAGGGCTGCGGAGCCCCAACGTCGTCACCCTGTGACCGGTCCCATCCTGGTCCTCTCCACCGTCCACCGCGCCGACGATCCCAGGGTCCGGGAAAAGACGGTCCGCACCCTGGCCGGACTGGGCGAGGTCCGCTACGCCACCCGCCCTCCGGCCCCGGCCGGCCGGGACGATCACCACTGGGTGGCCCTTCCCGGTGGCCGGCTGCGCCGCAACTGGGCGGCGCTTCGCCTCTGCCTGGATGGCGGGGCAGAGCTCGTCTCCCTGCACGATCCCGAGCTGATCCCGGCCGGGGTGCTGGCCAGCCGGCTGCGAGGCACACCGGTGGTGTTCGACCTGCACGAGAACCTGGCCGCCCAGCTGCTCACCAAGGAGTGGCTACCGGGTTGGAGCCGCCGGCCGCTGGCTCGGCTGGCCGGAGGGCTGCTGCGGCTGGCCGAGCGGCACCTGACGGTCACCCTGGCCGAGGCCGGCTACCAGCAGCTGTTCTCCCGCCCGCATCCGGTGTTCGAGAACTACCCGTTGGGCGAGACGCTACCCCCGCTCGCACCGGACGGTGGCTACCTCGTCTACCTGGGCGACGTGAGCGAGGCGAGGGGAGCCCGCCTGGCCGTGCAGGCGGTGGCCGGCATGGCACGGCCGCTTCCCTTGCGGATGGTGGGGCGGTCCTGGGAGCCTTTCGCCGCCCGGCTTCGGGAGGAGGCCGGCTGGACCGGGGTATCGCTCGAGCTGACCGGCCTGCTCGGCCACCGGGAGGCCCTGGAGCAGGCCGCCGGGGCCCGGGTGGCCCTGTCTCCATTGCTCGACCTGCCCAACTACCGGCACTCGCTCCCCACCAAGGTGGTCGAGTACCTGGCGGTGGGGGTGCCGGTGGTGGCCTCCGACTTTCCCGGCACCGCCCAGGTGGTGGGCGGCATGCCGGGAGTGCACCTGGTGGCGGCCGGGCAGCCCCAAGCCTGGAGCGAGGCCCTCGACCGGGTGTGCGGTGATCCGGGGGAGCGGGAGAAGGCCCAGCAGAACGCCGCTTCGATCAGAGACCGCTTCGCCTGGCCCACCCAGGCGGTCCAGCAGGTCTATCGGCGAGCCGCCGCCGGCGGCCGGACCGCGAACCCAGGGTTGCAGTCCACCTGAGAGGTGGACAGACGCCCAAGGTTTGCGGTATCCAGCCGATAGGGAATCGGATGCAGCCGGACTTGCTGGGGAGCTCCGCTTACGACGGGCGTCCCAGGAGGAAACCCAGGCCCCAGGCAAGGTGCATGGTGGGCAGCACCACCGGGAGCAGTAGGGCGGCCGGGTCGCCCCGCCGCAGCGCCGTCCAAATGGTGGCGAACATCACCTCGGCGGCGTAGAGGGCCGGGGCCAGCAGAGCCACCTTCCGCCACGGCGTGAGGGCCAGGATGGCCGAGCCGAACAGGGCCAGCACCAGCGCGGGGGAGACCAGCTGCCGCCAGCGGAGCGATCCCGGACGACGGCCGAGCAGCTCCCGCTTCCAGGCCCCGCTGCGCCAGTACTGCTGCCAGAGGCTCCCCAGGCCGGGGCGAGGACGGTAAACCACCCGCAGGTCGGGGTGGAAGTAGACCGAGCCCCCGGAGGCCCTGATCCGATAGTTGAGATCCGAGTCCTGGCTGCGGCCCAGGCTCTCGTCGAACAGTCCCACTCGCTCCAGGGCGGACCGGCGGAAGGCACCCAGGTAGACGGTGTCGGCAGGGCCGGCTGGGCCGCCGTAGTGGAAGCGGGCGTCCCCTACCCCAAAGGGGGTGCTCATCCCCAAGGCGATGGCCCGCTGCAACACTCCCTTCCCTTGGGCGGCCTGAATCCCTCCCACGTTGTCGGCCCCGGTCTCTCCCAGGATCTCCACGGCCCGGCGCACGTAATCGGGCGGGAGAACGGCGTGTCCGTCGCAGCGGACGATCACCTCACCCGAGCTGGCCCGGATGGCGGCGTTGAGGCCGGCCGGGGTGCTCCCTCGTGGGTTCTCCACCAGCCGCACACGAGGGTTCCCTCCCGCCAGCCGATCGAGCAGCTCCCTGGTCCCGTCCTCGCTCATCCCGTCGGCCACAACCACCTCGAGCGGTCCCGGGTAGTTCTGGCCCAGCGCGCTCAAAAGCGCTTCCTCGACGCTGGCCACCTCGTTCCGGACCGGCATGACCACCGAGACGGCCGGGAGCGTCCTCCCGGTCACGTCTCGAGCTGGCGGGCCTTCCACCTGTGCCAGACCCCACGCCCCAACCGGAAGAGCAGGTAGACCACCACCACCTCCACCGGGATGGGCACCAGATCCCCCTTCTCCACCACCCGACCGCCCACCTCCACGCGCACCGCCAGCAGGAGCGCCGAGGCGCAGATGATCGCCCCGAAGGCCCGATCGCCCGAGGCCCAGGCCCAGGCCCCCAGGATCAGAAAGGGCAAGGAGAGGGCCACGGTGCCCACCAGGTCGGACAGGCCCATCTGCGAGGTCCGCAGGGTAAGCGACCCGACCAGGAAGATCGTTCCCAGAGCCAGTAGTGCCAGCCGAAAGTCACCCCGCCATCCGTGGTCCATGCTCCGAAACGGTACCCTCGGCTTGGCTGGAAAGCATGGAGGAGGCTCGTCATCACCCCCGCCCCGGCGCTCGTCTTGGCCCTGTGGGCCGCCGGCCTGGCGGGGGCGGCGGCGGCGGTAGGCCGTTGGGGGGTGGTGGGGCCCGGCTTCCTGTGGCTGGCGGGAGGGGTGACCGCCCTGCTGGGCGCAGTGGGGGCGCTCGCCGGCGGGGGGGCCGGGGCGATGCTGGGCACGGGGGCCGCCCTGGCCGGGGTGGTCCTGGCGCAACGGGCTCGTTGGGCAGGAGTCAGCTTCCGGATCGCCGCCCTGGCCTTCCTGGTCCCGGTCCTCCGGCAGGGACCGGGGTCTGCGCTGAGCGGGGCGCTGTTTCTGGGAGGGATCACCGGCGAGATGATGCTGGGTCACTGGTACCTGATCGATCCGCGCCTGCCCCGCTGGGCGCTACGCCGGCTGGCCGGAGTCGCCGGCGCCGGATTGGCACTGGAGCTGACCGTGGTCGGGCGCTCGGGCGCCTTCCCCTGGGGGGCCGGGCAGGCTGTGCTGGGATGGTCGTTCCTGGCCCTGGTCGGGCTGTGCGCGCTGCTCCTCGCGGCGGTGTGGCGCTCGCTGCGGGTGCCCTCGTACGCCGGAGTGATGGCCGCCACCGGCCTCTCCTATGTGGCGGTGATCTGCGCCTTTGCGGTGGTGGTGATGGGAAGGCTGCTGGCCGCACCGGGTGCCGCGGCGGGAGGTCTTTAGACTCGGCCGGGCCATGAAGATCTACACCAAGCGAGGCGACGACGGCTCCACCGGGCTGTTCTTCGGGGGCCGGGTGGCCAAGGACGACCCGGCCCCGGAGGCCTACGGGACGGTCGACGAGGCGGTGGCCGCCTTGGGGCTGGCCCGGGCCGAGGCGCAACCGGAGGTGGCCGAGCGCCTGCTGGCCTGTCAGAGGGACCTGTTCGTAGCGGCCGCCGAGCTGGCCACCGCTCCTGACAACCAGCCCAAGCTGGAGCCGGGGGTGAGCAAGGTGGTGCCGGGCATGGTGGAGCGGCTGGAGGGCTGGATCGACGAGCTGGCCGACCAGGCGGGGATCCCCGGCGAGTTCGTGGTGCCCGGCCAGGCCCGGCTGCCGGCGGCGCTCGACCTGGCCAGGACGGTCATCAGGCGAGCCGAGCGGCGGGCGGTGGCCTACGCCCGGGAGGCCGGCCTGCAGGACAGCCTGCTGATCCCCTACCTCAACCGGCTGGGGGACTACGTGTACATGCTGGCCCGGGCGGCCGAGGCCGAGTGGCAGCCCTCCCGCCCCGAGCAGGAGGCCGGGTGATCGAGTTCTCGGCCGGCCGGCCGGTGGAGCAAGCTTCCGGGCAGGCCCTGGCGGTCCCGGTCTTTGCCGGCCGCCGATGGGGGCCCGGGGCTGAGTGGGCGGCCGGAGAGCTGGGGGAGTGGCTGGGCGGCCACCTGGACGATCAGGACTTTCGGGGAAAGGCCGGGGAGCTGGCCGTGGTGCCTACCGCCGGCAGGATTCCCTTCCGGACCCTGGTCCTGGTGGGGGTGGGGGAGGAGGTTGACCCGGAGGGGCTTCGGCAGGCGGCCGGATGGATGGGCAGGCGGACCACCCGCTTCGCCGAGGTGGCCACCACTCTCCACCAGGTGGAGGCGCAGCGGGCCGGCCAGGCGGTTGCCGAAGGATTCCTGCTCGGCCAGTACCGCTTCGACCGCTACCGCTCGGAGCCCAAGCCGCCCAAGACCGAACGGCTGGTGCTGCTGGGTGGGGCCACCCCGGGCGGCCTGGGGGAGGCCGAGACCGGGCGGGTGGTGGCCGAGGCGGTCAAGCTGGCCCGCGACCTGGTCAACGAGCCAGCCGCCGCCAAGGCCCCGGCCGAGCTGGCCCGGCTGGCGGAGCAACTGGCCGGGCAGCACGCCCTGCGGGCCAGGGTGTATGACGAGGAGGCCATCGCCGAGGCGGGGTTCGGCGGCCTGGCGGGGGTGGCGGCCGGGGCGCACAACCCGCCCCGCATGGTGGAGCTCTGGTACGAGCCGCCCCGACCCAAGGGGTTCCTGGCCCTGGTGGGCAAGGGGATCGTCTTCGACTCGGGCGGCCTCTCCATCAAGACCGCCGAGCAGATGGAGACCATGAAGACCGACATGTCGGGGGCGGCGGCGGTGCTGGCCGCCATGCAGGCCATCGCCACCCTGAAGCCGGCGGTCAAGGTGCTGGCCATCACCCCTCTCACCGAGAACATGCCCGGCGGGGGCGCCCAGCGACCGGGCGACGTGCTGAGAATCCGAAACGGCAAGACCATCGAGGTGCTCAACACCGACGCCGAGGGGCGGCTGGTGCTGGCCGATGGGCTGGCCCTGGCGGCCGAGGCGGAGCCGGACCTGATCGTGGACGTGGCCACCCTCACCGGGGCCTGCCGGGTGGCCCTGGGGGACAAGATCGCCGGCCTGTGGTCCAACCACTCCCAGGCGCGGGAGCGAGTGGAGGCGGCCGCCGCCCGGGCCGGGGAGCGGGTCTGGCCCATGCCGCTTCCCGAGGACTACCGCAAGCGCATCGACTCGGAGGTGGCCGACATGAAGAACACCGGCGGGCGCTACGGCGGGGCGATCAACGCCGCCAAGCTGCTGGAGGAGTTCGTGGCGAGCCGTCCCTGGGCGCATCTGGACATCGCCGGGCCGGCCCGCTGGCTGGAGGACGAGCACTACCAGACCAAGGGAGGGTCGGGCTTCGGGGTGCGCACCCTGGTGGCCCTGGCCGAGGACCTGGCCGGTGGCTGAGGGGGGCCTGCCGGGTTCTTCCTGGTAGCCTGACCCGGGATGCGGGCCCGCTTCGCTCTCACCACCGCGGCTCTGGACCTCCTCGCCCTGGCGGCCTCGGCGCAGGGGGCTTCCTACCTGCTCTTCGACACCCCGCTTCCGTGGGTTGCGGCCCAGCCCTATGGATCTATCTTCCCTCTGCTCGGATCGCTGGTGCTGGGGGCGGTGGTGGGCTCGTACGTCACCTTTCGCTCGCTCAGCGGCGTTCCCCGTCCCTCCTACGGCCGGGCGCTCACCATCATCGGCATCACCCTGGGGCTGACCGCGCTTTTCATCGTCATGGCCCGGCCCTTTTGGTCCCGGTCCTTCCTGGCCTGGACCTTCCTGCTCTGGACGGGGCTGGCCCTGGCCCACCGGGCGGTGCGGCGGCGCCGTCCCTGGGCAGAGCCCATGGTGCTGGTGACGGGGGAGAAGGCACTGGCCGACGACCTGCTCGTCTCTCCTCATGCGGCGGTGGTGGACGTCCTCGACCCGTCCGGCCCCCCTCCCAATGGGCCCCCGCCCCCCGGCTCCACGGTGGTGGTGGACTTCCGCTCCCTGGTCTCCGACGAGATGGCCCGCTTCGTCTCCTCGGCCAACCTGGCCGGGTACCGGATGGCCTCGCTGAGCCGCATCTACGAGGATCACACCGGGCGGCTTCCCATCGTCCACCTGCACGAGGGCTGGGAGCTGACCGTGCCCCTCGAGCGGGCCGGTGTGTACGAGGAGATCAAGCGCCTGCTGGACGTGGTGGCCGTGCTGGTGGTGACCCCGCTGGCCCTGGTGGTGGGGTCGGTGGTGGCGGCGGCCATCCGCCTCAACTCACCCGGCCCGGTGATCTTCCGCCAGCGGCGGGTGGGCCGGCACGGCCAGCCCTTCACCATGTACAAGTTCCGGACCATGCTGGTCCACGAGGAGAGCGCCGCCTCCCCATATCCCCAGCCGGAGGACGGGCGGCTCACCCGGGTGGGCCGGGTGGTGAGGCGGTTCCGGGCCGACGAGCTCCCCCAGCTCTGGAACGTCCTGCGAGGCGACGTCAGCCTGGTGGGCCCCCGTCCGGAGTGGGAGCGACTAGCCGACCTCTATGTCGAATCGATCCCCTTCTACACCTTCCGCCAGCTGGTGAGGCCGGGCATCACCGGCTGGGCGCAGGTCAACTTCGGCTACGCCGACTCCGAGGCCGACGTGGTGGACCGGCTGTCGTACGACCTCTACTACGTCAAGCACATGTCGCCCTGGCTGGACCTGCAGGTGCTGGGACGGAGCATCTGGACGGTCCTATCCGGTTTCGGGGCTAAGTAGGGGAGTACCCTCCGCCCATGGATGACCCAGTCATCCGGTACTTCGAGGAGCAGCTCCCGACCTACTCGACCGCTCGCCTGGGACCGGCGGCCGCCTGGATCGCCGACCACCTCGGGCCACAGGTCTCGCTGGTCGATGTGGGCTGCGGGTCCGGCAACACCCTGGAGTACCTGCGGTCCCGCACCGGTATCCGCGACGTGGTGGGGGTCGATCCCAGCCCGGCCATGCTGCGGCTGACCGCCGAACGGCTGGGTTGCTCCACCCATCGGGCATCTGTCTTGCAGGCCGACCTGCAGGAGCGGCTCGGGCGCAGCTTCGACGTGGCGGTGATGTCGGCCGTGCTGCATCACCTGGTGGGCAGGACCCGGCGCGCCTCACGCTGGCTGGCCGGCCGAGCGATGGGCAACGCGCTCCGGCTGGTCCGCCCTGGCGGGTACCTGGTGGTGGTGGAGCCGGTCTTCTATCCGGCGGCGGCCATGACGGCGGTCTTCTACCTGAAGCAGGCCGTGGCCACCGTCTTCCCGCACCGGGTGGGGATCTTGGGGCGGTGGAACAACATCGGTGCCCCGGTGGTGTCCTATCTCACCATCGAGGAGCTGTCTGCCATGGCGGAATCGTCAGGAGGGCGGGTGGTGGCCCTGGAGAGCCTGGAGTGCCGGCTCCACTGGCTGGTTCGCCTGTGCGGGGTGCGCCGCCGTTACGACACCACGCTGGTGGTCCAAAGGCAAACCTGACCGGTCAGGCCCGGGCGACGCTCCCGGCCGGCAGGCAGAACTGGTCATACTCGACGAGCCGCGGGGGCCGTTGCTCGTCGGCGCAGGCTGGGCAGCCCGCGTCGCGTCGCAGGCGCAGGCTGCGGAACTGCTCGCTGAGCGCGTCGTAGCTGAGCA
This sequence comes from Acidimicrobiia bacterium, assembly GCA_050742155.1. Taxonomy (GTDB): domain Bacteria; phylum Actinomycetota; class Acidimicrobiia; order Spongiisociales; family JALYHC01; genus JBOGFC01. The sequence continues at coordinate 3,467 of JBOGFC010000166.1, read as the reverse complement.
GCCGGCCGACCAGCGGCTCCCCGATCCCCAGCAGGAGCTTCATGGCCTCCATGGCCTGGATGGAGCCGATGATCCCCGGCAGCACCCCCAGCACGCCCCCCTCCGCACAGGAGGGGGGCCAGCTCGGGCGGAGGCGGCTCTCGGAACAGGCAGCGGTAACAGGGCCCCTGGTAGGGGGCGAACACGCTCACCTGATCCTCGAAGCGGAAGATGGAGCCGTGCACCACCGGCACCCGCAGGTGCAGCGAGGCGTCGTTGACCAGGTAGCGGGTGGGGAAGTTGTCGGGGAGAGATGACACCGCGCCTCCCTCGCTCGCTTTGCGGGGGAAGTCGGGGAGGGGGGTCGGGCTAGCGGCTCTCGGCTCGCAGCAGCAGGGTCCGGTCGTCGCTTTCCAGGTCGACCAGGAAGAGATGGTGGCTGGTGAGCAGCACGCGGCCCTGGTAGATGCGGGAGAGCTGGGAGAGGTTGGGCAGGAGGCCGGCTGGCCCTTCTCTACGCGGCAGAGCACCGGGCGGTGCGGGCCGTGGCGCTGTGCTACGCCCCGCTGAGCGGGGAGGACCGCCGGGCCACCTTTCGGATACTGCCCGACGTCACCGTTCCCCTTTTGGGCCTCTACGGCCGGGAGGACGACATGACCGGGCCCAAGGAGGTCCAGGAGGCCCAGCGGCTCGCTTCTCAAGGCGAGTGGATCCTCTACGAGAGGGTGGGTCACGACTTCCTGAACGACACCCGACCCGGCTACGACGAGGGGGCCGCCGACGACGCCTACGACGCGGCTGGTGACGTTCTTCCAGGTCCATCTCCCCGCCGCCCAGATAGTGCCGGTCGGCTGAGCGGCAAACGTTGGGTTGTAGTCCACCTCTTCGGTGGGTAGCAACCCAGAGTTGACAGGTGGGCCCTCCGGGTTTCCAGCTTCCGGAAACCGGGGTAACCTCCCTTCGGGATGGCGGGACAATCCGACGTAGCACAGTATGTCGCCACGTCCGCGGGGAGGCGACTCCCCTTTCGCGCCCTGGTGGTTGGGCTGCTGGTGGTGGCCAACCTGGCGGTGTTCGGAGGAGTGGCGTGGGTGTGGTATTGGGCCGATCGGGCCAGCTCCGAGGTGGCCACGATCCCGGCCGCCCAGCTTCCCTCGATCGATGCGGCGCCCAGTGCCTCCAGCGAGCCTCGCAACTTCCTCTTGATCGGCTCCGACAGCCGGGCAGAGATCCCTGACGACTTCCCGGGACGGTTCGGTGAGTTCGAAGGACGGCGGGCCGACGTGATCATGTTGATCCATACGCTGCCGGGCGAGGGCAGGGTCCAGATCCTCAGCATCCCCCGAGACCTGAAGGTGGACATACCGGGGCACGGGTCCGGCAAGATCAATTCTGCATACGCGGAGGGGGGACCCGACCTCATGGTGCAGACCATCAAGGAGGCCACCGGACTTCCCATCCACCACTATGTGGAGCTGGACTTCGTGGGCTTCGCTCGCATCGTCGATGCGCTGGGGGGAGTGACCATGTTCTTCCCATACCCCGCCCGTGACCAGAAGTCGGGACTGTCGGTGCCGGCCGGGACGGTGGACCTGGACGGGCCCACCGCCCTCGCTTATGCCCGCTCTCGCTCCTACCAGGAGCTGCGGGAGGGTGGTTGGGTGGCCGTGGAAGCCGACGACCTGGGAAGGATCACCCGGCAGCAGCGCCTGATCTTCGCCATCCTGGAGGAGGCCAAGCGTCCGTCCACCGTCACGGAGCTGGGCGGTCTGATGGAGGCGCTCGGTGAGCACGTCTCGGCCGACGAGAGCTTCTCGAACCGGTCCATGATCGAGCTTGCCTGGGAGATGCGGTCCGTGGGCCCAAACGACACCGAGGCCACCGCCCTGCCGGTGAGGTTCCTCGATCAGGACGGCGTCTCCTACCTGGTGCGCCAGGACCCGGAGGCGACGCGGGTGCTGGAGGCATTTCGCACCGGCTCCCATCTGGCGTCGGCGGCCCTCGGACCTCCCAAACTCCTGATCCTCAACGGCAACGGTATCTCCGGAGCCGCCCAGAGGATGGCTGAGCTGTTGGAAGACAAGGGGTTTCCCATCGTGCAGGTAGGCGACGCCCGCCATGCCGACTACCAGCGAACGCTGGTGATCGCCCGCCCGGAGGAGCTTCCCAGAGCCGAAGCGGTCCTCGAGTCGATCGGATTCGGGGAGGTGCTCCCCGGTGAGGTGGCCGAGGACGTGGACGTCATCGTGATCGTGGGACACGACGCCGCCCAGGCCTGACCAGGCTGGACGCAACTGCCCCTGGGCTCTGGCGGACGGCCGGGACGACACCCTGCTCTCCTTCGTCTCCCTGGCGCAGGCCGACGTGGCGGTGTCCTTCCCCGGCGGGGGGAGGTGGGAGAGCGCTCCGACCTCGAGCTGCCCGGTCCCTCTACTGGGACCTGTTGGGGCACCAGCCGGTCGCCCCCTCCCGGCCCACCGAGCCCAACCGGGTGGAGATCGACATCGGCCGCCAGATCCTCATGCTGGTGAAAGACCACCAGGTGGCAGCGGTGCTGCCCATCTCCTCGGGCAACGGGGAGCTCTTCTACAACCAGAGCGGCAACCTGGTACGGGCCATCCCCCCCTGAGGAGACTTCACCTTTCAGTGGCATGTGAACGGGCTGCGGGTCTCCTATCTGGGCGAGCTCTGGAACCCCTTCTACTTCTATGGGGGCTACGCCGTGCACGGCTCGCCCAGCGTCCCTCCCTACCCGGCCTCGCACGGGTGCATCCCGGTGACGATGTGGGACATGGATTGGCTCAAGTTCCAGATCTGGGTGGGGATGCCGATGCACGTCTACGGCTGACCTACCATTCCGTCCCGACCAGAGATGACCATCAGCGAGCAGCCCGGCCTGGCCGCCCGGCTGGGCCGGGACGGCACCGCCCACATGGTGGGCGCCTCCGGCCTGGCCGCACTAGGTGCTTACCTCTTCCAGGTGGTGGGCGGTCGGGTGCTGGGGCCGGTGGAGTTCGCCCCGGTCACGGTGCTATGGACTCTCCAGTTCCTGGTCTTCACCGTGTTGCTCTTTCCCATCGAGCAGTTCGCCACCCGCCAGCTGGCGCTGGGCCCGGACCGTCTCCCCCGAAGAGTGCTGGGTTCGGCGGCGGGGGTGATCGCCGTGGTGGCGGCCGGCACAGTGCTGTTCGTCTGGGCCACCCGCGGACGGCTCTTCCTGGGCGAGGGAGCCTTCGCGGTCGTGGCCGGCTTGATCGTCACCGGCTACGGCCTCTTCGCCCTGGGGCGCGGCTACCTGGCCGGAAGGCGGCGCTTCCGGTCCTATGGGTTGGTGACGGGAGCCGAGTCGATCTCCCGCCTGGTGGCGGCGGGGTTGGTGCTGGCCACCATCCCCTCCGGGCTGGGCCTGAGCGGGACGATGGCCCTGGCCCCGCTGGCGATCCTTCTCTGGTGGCCGTTTCGGGGGGGGGAGGGGGAGCCGGCCGCCG
>JBOGFC010000165.1:0-2295 GCA_050742155.1 Acidimicrobiia bacterium | reverse complement strand
AATTCCTCGCGAGATTGGGTCAAAGGCTCTGACGCAGGCCGGGCGGAGGAGTCGAACGGCGGCGCTTCGGCGAGTTCGTCGTGGAACCATGCCCGGTCGCCTCGCCAACCGTCGGTGCCAGGCGTGTCCTGTCGTAGGGTGTTGTCGAGAGTGAACAGCCGGTCTTCGTCCACGCTGTTAGCCCGGTGGATGCTGAACCCTGTCGGAACCCAAGCTCTATCCAACCAAGAGACCGCCCGGTCGAATCGGATCCGGAACCGCTCCTCCACCAATTCGGTCCGGAAGCCTGCATTCTGGAGCGCTTCGATGGTCTCACGATCTGCGGCATCCGCCAAGGTGTGGACGGTTCGACGGAGGCTTTCCACCACCGCTGCTGTAAGTGGGGGATACGCAGCTCGGTCCGGGCCGACAAAGTACAAGAACATGCGATCGTCCGGCCGCAACCAGGTGCTGACGGCGCCCACAGTTTCACCGTCAGTGAGGGCGACCCATCGCTGCAGCACCTGCGCTTGGCGCTCGTCACGCTCCCGCAGCTCGTCGGGTGACATGTCGTATACCAACGCGGCGAGTTCATATTGGTCGGTAAAACGCACGACCTCCAAGACAGTCACGCTAACGGAGGAGCCGAGAACAGTCGGCCGCTTTACCTGCCATCCCTTGCTGAGGAAATGGCAACCCACCGATCTGTATCAGTAACGCCCGTATGGCTTGACCGATCAGGCACTACTGCGGCTCGCCTCGACGGCACGGTGAGGCACGCTCGACGTGTGAGACGGGTGGGTCGCCGGATGGCCCGTTGCTTAGGGCTCGGGGAGTTCACAATCCGGGACGGGCGGGTCGCTGAGGTCGCCTGCTTGTTCGGGGGTGAGGGCGATCCGCACTGTCCGCACATCCGGTTGAGCATCGAGGTTGGGGAGGGCCATGATCGGGAGGCGGGCCTCCACCGCCTCGACCAGCACTCCCGGCTCCCGTATCGCCTGGGCAGCCTGTTCCATGTGAGCCCAGGCGTTGTAACGGATGTGGTGAGCAACCAGCGGCTCGTCGCTCTCTTCGGCGGCCTGGCGGGCGGTGGCTGCCCGTTCCACCCCGTTGCGGTAGGCGAACCGGCGCGCCTCGGGCATTGGCAGACCCTCGTATCCGGGCAGGCACACGTAGTCGGTCCGCCACGCTGACACCCACTCGCCCCCCAGCTCAGCCATCAGCGCCTCCATGTCCGGCACCGTCATCGGTTCGCTGAGCACCAGCCCAACCGTCACCTCCCCGGTGGGATGGGTGCGCGCCAGGGTTGCCGCGATGCGTTCATCGAGCCCCGGCAGCTCCTCTTCAACGAAGAGGCGGTGGGCCGCCTCTTCTGCGGCCTGCTGTCGCTCCATTGCAGCGATCTGCTCCGGAGTTGGGATGGTGGTCACCGGTTCGTCGGCCAGCAAGGGAGGCGGCGGTGCGCACAGCTGCGAGAAGGGTCGCTCGGGGTCAACCACAGCCACCACGCATCCCTCCTGTTCGGGCGTCCCGTGCAGGAAGGTGAGCGCTTCCACGCAGCGGTCGGCTGGCTGGGCGGCGCACCAAGCGTCCAGGGTCAACGGCTCATGCTCGCTGGGCCCGATCGAGCCTTCCCCGGAGACGCACGCACTGAGCACGAACCCCATTAACAACGAGAACGCCCACCATCTCACGGCTCCGAGACGCCCTGCGTGGTCACGCTGGTTCCACGCGTGCACACCCGGAACCTACGCCCACAGCAACCGATCTGCGTGATATCGCCCGGTTGGCTACCGCTCGGGAACACTTCTTGGGCGGGTTTCCTAGATCGGTGACAGGCGCTCCCCGGGGTGGGGGTGATGTCTCCGGAGACAGGGGGGACCGACGACGGCGAAGGTCCTGGCGATATCGTGAATCCGACAACGGGTGGGAGCCGTTCCGCCCGAGCCCCTCTCGGGTGGCATTCCCGCACATTCACCCTTCTCCGCTGCCTCCTCAAGGAGATTCTCACGTCTATTCGACGGGGTAGGTCACCTGCGAAGAGGTCTCGGAGGTGCGAGGTCATCTGGTGGACGCCGTCGCGATGGAGGCTTCTACTCCAATCACCAGAAGTGGGTGGTGGGCCTGGAGGTGGACCGCCTCCCTCGTGGTGGCAGCCGCCCTTCCCGCTCACCTGACTGAACCGGGTGGCCTCCCCGGTCGTCGCACCAGGCGACATGGTGGGATCGACCGTCAGATGGGCACCGTGCCTGCTCCTTGCCTCCTGCCTGGCCGCCACCCCGTCGGGGCCGGCGGAGCAAGCCGGCCCGGCTGCCG
>JBOGFC010000164.1:0-3887 GCA_050742155.1 Acidimicrobiia bacterium | reverse complement strand
GCCCTCGTCGTCCACGAAACGATCCGGCCCCGTCAGTAACTGGAAGGCTCGCACCAAGAAGGCGGCCATTTGTCCGCGGGTCACCGGGTCGTCTGGGCAGAAGCGATCGTTGGTGGGCGGGTTGCAGCCCTTGGTGATGCCCGCCGCCGATAGCCAGATGATGTCGTTCTCGAAGATGGAGTCATCGTCGTCGGCGAAGTCGACCCCGGCGATGATCGAGAAGGTGGCGTCGGTTTCATCTGCGATGGCCAGTGTGGACAGGAATATGCCCACACCGTAGGTGTGGGTGACCGAGGCGCCGTCGCCCTTGCTCCCATCACCGAAGTCCCAGCTATATGTAACGCTGCCCTGGCAGCCGTCTCCCGCCTCGAATTGGACCGCCAGCGGGACGGTCCCGAAGGTTGGGGCGGCCGAGGATGCCGTCGCCAGGTCGATCGCCCCGGCGGCGTTGAGCCGTCCCCCGGAGACGGTCTTTCCCTGCAGGCCCGGCCGGACGTCAACCGAGTCGGTGAGGAGCTGCCGGACCTCGGCGGGGTTCAGGCACGGGTTGGCCGAGCGGACCAGCGCCGCCGCCCCTGAGACATGTGGAGCGGCGAACGAGGTGCCGTCCCCCCAGGCGTACCCACTTTCCAGGAAGGTAGAGAGGACGTCCACCCCCGGCGCTCCAAGGTCCACCGAGGTCTCCCCGTAGTTGGAGAACGAGGCCAGCCCGTCGTTGCGGTTAGTGGCCGCCACCGCCACCAGGTTGTCGGCCTCCAGGCTGGCGGGATAGATGGGGTCTTGGTCGTTGTCGGTACCGGAGTTGCCGGCCGCCGCTACCACCAGCACCCCCGCCTCTCCGGCCGCCTCGATGGCATCCTCCACCGGTGGGCTCGGAAAGGATCCGCCGAAGGAGATGTTGATGATGGAGGCGCCCTCGTCCACCGCGAAATCGATCGCCTGCACTACGTCGCCGACCGAGCACTTGTTGTCGCTACAGGCCCGGAGGATCATCAGCCGGGACCCCGAAGCGGTCCCGGCCACACCCTCACCGTTGACGGCCGCGGCCACGGTGCCGGCCAGGTGGGTGCCGTGGCCATCCTCGTCGCTGGGATCGTCATCCTCCTCGACGAAGTCCCACCCGTTCAGATCGTCCTTCTCCCATAGCTGTCCCTCGAACTCGGGATGACTGAAGTCCAATCCGGAATCGATCACCGCCACCACCGTTCCCGGATCCCCCACGGTGGTATTCCAGGCCTCTGGAGCGTCGATGTCGGCGTCGGGGGTTCCCCCCTCCTGTCCTATGTTGTGCAGCCCCCACTGATTGTCGAAGAGCGGCTCGTCGGTAGGGAAGAGCTCGAACACATAGTTGGGCTCCACCGGCAGACCCAGCTGCTGGGAGAGGCGGGCGGCCTCCAGGGCCGGCGGCGTGTCGCCGGAAGGATGGCTGACCAGCGCCCAGCCGTTGCCCACCGGATGTTTCCAACCTCCGGCCAGTGGCCCGAGGGCCTCCGGACCGCCGTCACCCACTTTGACCAGGTATTCGTCGGCTCGGGCCAGGCCAGGCCTATCGGGGTGGGCAGGAACCGCCCGCTCTCGTTCCTGGGCGGCAACCGGTAGCCCGCCTCTCGGTAGGGTCATCAGGGCGACGATGAGCGCCAAGAACAGGGCGCGGGTGCTGAAGGTCATGAGGTCTTATCGATCCGGCAACGGCGAGGATTGAGCGGCGTGAAAGGTGGGCGGATGGAAACCCGCTTGGCCCGATGGCAAAGGGCCGCCTGGCAACGGTACGCTCACCCTCGGCGAAGCGCTGCGGCTTGGAGGGAGAACGGGTGAAACGAGGCGTCATTCTCGTCGCGCTGGGCGTTCTGGTAGGCGGCTGGGTGGCCCCGGCCCGGGCCCAAGAACTACCGCCTGGTGGAACCTTCGTTGATGACGACGGAAACGTGCACGAAGGCTTTATCGAAGCGATCGCGACCGAGGGGATCACCAAAGGGTGCAATCCGCCGGTGAACGATCACTACTGCCCGAATGATGCGGTCACCCGCGGCCAGATGGCCGCCTTCCTGCGTCGGGCCTTTGAGCTGCCAGCGGCCAACGACGACTTCTTCGATGACGATGAGGGATCCGTCTTCGAGGAAGACATAAACGCTCTTGCGGCGGCTGGGATCACCAAAGGCTGCAATCCGCCGGTGAATGATCTCTTCTGCCCGGCCGACCATGTCACCAGGGGAGAGATGGCGGCCTTCTTGGTCCGTGCCTTCGAATACAAGGACGACGGAGGTGGGAATCTATTTGTCGATGACGATGGCTCAGTCTTCGAAGGCGACATCGACAGGCTGGCCACGGCCGGGGTCACCAAGGGCTGCAACCCGCCCCAGAACGACGAGTACTGTCCCAACGATCTCGTCAAACGAGATCAGATGGCGAGCTTCTTGGGGCGGGCAAAGGGGCTCACTCCCACCGTACCCCCAGAGCTCGTGAGTTTTGGAGACGGCACCTGGCAGGTCGAGCAGGAAGTTCCCGCCGGCACATATCGCAACGATGACTCCTCGGGCGGCTGCTACTGGGAGCGGCTGAGCGGCTTCAGCGGGGAGTTCGACGACATCATCGCCAACGATTTCATTGACTATCTCACGGTGGTGACGATCCTGAGCAGCGATGCAGGTTTCTCCGCCGAGCGCTGCGGCACTTGGAGCAACCGACTCACCTCGATCACGGCCAGCCTGACGAATCCATTCGGAGACGGGGTTTGGATCGTGGGGACCGATGTCGGCTCAGGAACGTGGCGCAACGAGGACTCCTCGGGCGGCTGCTACTGGGAGCGGCTGAGCGGCTTCACTGGCGAGTTCGACGACATCATCGCCAACAATTTCGCCTACGCCATTCAGACTGTGGAAATCGAGCCAGACGATGAAGGTTTCCGGTCGAATGGCTGCGGCGAGTGGACGAGGCTGAGCGGCTGAGAGGCTTAGGTGAGATCTGAGCTTGGGCCTTCCGAAATCCGGTATCCCTCGCCGTGCAAGTCAGCCCGCATCAGGGAACCGTCCTCGATCACCTGCACCTCGGCGTGCGGATGGACGCCGGGGAGGCCTCCAGCCACCTGCTCCACGGCCGGGCCCTGCGCGTACACGTAGCGTCGTGCTGCTGCCAGCACCGGGGGGAAGGCCGTGGTCCGCAGGGCCACCGCGTCGTAGGCCCCCGGCACCAACCGCTGGCGCGCCTGTTCCAGGTGCCATATCTCGTGCTCGGGAAGCTCCCGTCGCAGCTCCGGGTCGTCGGTGACGATCCGCTGGACCTCCAGATCAGCGGCGATGAGCCTGGCCAGGGGACCCAGCGGGACCGCCGGGGCGGCCGGGGGAGATCCCTGGGCGCCCTGCAGGCAGTCGAGCAGCTCGTCCACCCGGTGGTCGTAGGTGTGGTAGAGCAGGGCGTGCTCCCGGGCGGCGGAGGCGATCGCCTCCACTCGGTCGGGCCGGGCCAGCAGCCGGCGGAGCTGAGCTACCGGATCCTCCTCCAGGCGGAGGAAGTGCCGTCCCTCCTCGAAGAGCAGCTCCAAGCCGGGGACGGGGTCGCTGACCAGCAGGGCCCCGCAACCGATGGCCTCGAACACCCGCATGGTGATGGGGAAGTGACGCTCGCCACCCTCGTTGAGCACGATGCGGGCGCTGCCGTAGAGGGCGGCCACCTCTTCCGGGGAGACGTCCTCGGCCAGGGCCACCCGGCCGGCCGGCCACTGCTCGCTCACGTGCCGGAGGAGCGTCTGGCGCCGCCGGTAGGGGCCCCCGGTGACCAGGTGGGCACCCACGAAGGCCAGGTCGGAGGGACGCTCGGCGTGGGAGGAGGCGTTGGAGAACACCTCCGGCGCCACCCCGAACGGAAAGCGCTCCACCGGCACCGGGAAGCGG
>JBOGFC010000163.1:0-32599 GCA_050742155.1 Acidimicrobiia bacterium | reverse complement strand
GTCCCGGGTGGTGGCCGAGCTGGGCCTGCAGGAGTCACTGTGGTCACTGGTGCTGGTCTATCCCACCATCACCATCCCCATCTCCGTGTGGCTGCTGATGGGATTTTTCAAGGGGATCCCCCTCGACATCGAAGAGCAGGCCATGGTGGACGGCTACAGCCGGGTGGGGGCCGTGTCCCGGACGGTGATCCCGCTGGTCTTCCCGGGCATCGTGGCGGTGACGGTCTTCGCCTTCACACTCTCGGCCCACGAGTTCATCTACGCCCTCTCCTTCGTGAAGGGGAGCTCGGTGAAGACCATCGCCGTGGGGGTTCCCACCGAGCTGGTACGGGGCGACGTGTTCTTCTGGCAGTCCCTGCAGGCCGCCGCGGTCGTGGTGGCGGTCCCCATCGCCCTCCTCTTCAACCTCTTCCTGGAGCGCTTCATCAGCGGCTTCACGATGGGGGCCGTCAAGGGGTAGATGCGAACCTGAGGTTCGCACCCACCTGACAGGTGGAAAAACGTCCAAAGTTGGCCCGGACACGGCCCGCTGCGTCGCCGCCTAGCCTGAGCTCGTGAACCGGGCCGGTCCGCTCCTGGTGCTGCTCGTGGTCATGGGGGCGGCGGGAGCCATCTTCACCTCGGTCGAGGCGCCCTCGGCTCTGGAATCGTCCGAGGCCGCCGAGCCGCTCGCCCTGGAGCCCCCGGTCCCCGACACCTTCGGGCCGTGGCCCTCCTTCGTCCTCTCCTGGGAGGTGTCAAGCAGCTCCCCGCCTGGGGAGTCGAGCTCCTTCTGGGCGCTGGCCTGGGACCCGTGTCGCATCCTCGGTGCGGCCACCTGCCACGTGCGCTTGGCGTGGGGGAGCTGGCAGCGCTGGGCTCTCCAGGTCTCGGCCGACCCCGCCTTCGACGACCGCGATGTCCTGCAGCTCGCCCTGGGATCCTCCCAGTACATGCTGGACGGCGGGATCGTCCAGGCGATCGGGGACGGCGCCCGCACTCCTCCCATCGACGCCTGCGACGCCCTGCTCGCCGCCAAGCACCAGGGTCACGCGGTACGGGTGGTCGGGTCAGACGAGGCCGGCCGGCCGGTCCTCACCTTCTCCGGCCCGAACGGAGCGTCGGCCCGTTGCCTGGGTCTCTCGGGGATCCCCATCGGGTTCACGGAAGCCGACAACTCCTGGAGGTCCACCGGGTTCGAGCTCCGTCCTCCGTCCGACCAGGAGCTGGGGATCCAATTGGTGGACGCCCGGGTGGAAGACATCCCCCAGCCGGAGTGCCTGCTGAGCGCCCCGGACGGGGAACCCTCGGTGGTGGCCTGGACCAGCGAGAACGACCCCGAACTGCTTCCTCCGGGGATGCGCCGCCGCGACCTGGGTGAAGGGCTGGTGGCCGACGAGATCCTCGAGCCGATTCCGGTGATCTCGGTGAGTGCGGGCCAGGTGCGACTCTGGGTGACCTCGGAGGGCGAGATCCTCGACACCCGCGTCGCCCTCGAGAACCGAGCCCGCCACCTCGGCCAGGTGGCCCGCGACCTGCTCGCCTCCTTGGAGGAGGCTGCCGACTCGGCGTGCGCCGAGCGCTGACCCGAAGGGAGTTCCTCCGGGCGGCGGCCGCCCTCGGGGCGACCGTGGTGGCCGGGTGCACGAGCACTCCCCCCGGCACCGCCGCCCTCGGGCGCCCCACCTCGGCCGCCACCGCCGGCAACCCCGGCGTGCTGACCATCCTCCAATGGCAACACTTCGTCCCGGCTTACGACGATTGGTTCGACAACGTCTTCGCCGAAGAGTGGGGCCGGCGAAACGGCATCCAGGTGGTGGTCGATCATCTTCCGCTCAGCGAGCTTCCCCTCCGGGCGGCCGCCGAGGTCACCGCCCAGAGCGGCCATGACCTGGTGGGGCTGCTCTGGCCGGTGCCCGCCTTCGAGGACGAGGTGATCGACCACGCCGACGTGGTGCGGGAGGCGGAGATCGAGGCCGGCCCGATGGCCGGGCTGATCGAGCGCAGCGTCTACAACCCGGTCACCGACAAGTACTTCGGCTTCTCGGACGGTTGGGCTCCCAACCCCCTCCACTACCGCAAGGACCTGCTCGACCAGGTGGGCGGATCGGTGGAGAGCTGGCAGGGGCTCCTGGCGGCGGCACCGGCCCTGAAGGACGTGGGCCATCCGCTCGGGCTGGGACTCTCCGACGACCGCGACTCGAACCTGGCGTTGCTGGCGCTCCTCCACTGCTTCGGGGCCTCCTTGCAGGACGCCGCCGGCAATGTCGCCATCGGCTCCCCCGAGTCCGTCGAGGCGGTCGGCTACATGACCGAGCTCTTCGCCGCCGGGATGACCGAGGAGGTGTTCGGGTGGGATGCCGCTTCCAACAACGCGTACATGCTCTCCAGGGTCGGCTCCGTGGCGCTCAACTCCCTCTCCATCCTGCGGGCAGTCGAGCGCGACAATCCGGAGCTGGCTCGCAACCTCTTCGTGGCTCCCATCCCCCAGGGCCCGGGGGGGCGTTTGGCCCCGGCTCACGTGGTGCACACCTATGTGATCTGGCGCTTCGCCACCAATCCCGAGGCCGCCCAGCGGTTCCTGGCCGACCTGGCCGCCGGCTACCAGGAGGCCTTCGAGGCAAGCGGCTTCTACAACTTCCCGTCCTTCCCGGGGGCGGGGTTCGACCTGGAGAGGCTGCTGTCGGACGACCCGGCCTCGAACCCCTCCGACAAGCTGATCGTGCTGGCCGACGCGGAGAGCTGGTCGACCAACGCCGGCCACCCCGGTCACACCAACGCGGCCGGGGAGGAAGTGCTCAATGGCTTCATCATCCCGCAGATGTTCGCCCGGGCGGCTCGGAGAGAGATGAGCCCGCCGGAGGCGGTCCGTTGGGCCGAGGAGCAGATCTCCCCTATCTATGGGAAGTGGCGAGAAGCCGGGAAGGTGTGAGATCCCCGTTCTTGCGTGAGTAATAGCCCGCCGGCGGTCTGGATCTCACGCAAGAACGGAGGGGGGCTTTCCTAATCCTGCGCCGCCGCCTCCTCCTCGGCCAGCTCCTCGGCGATGCGGCGGGCTTCCTCGATGTCCCCCTCGGCGATCTCGGCCCGCTCGGTGAGCAGGGTCACCTGGTTGCGGTAGACCTGCAGGAACCCGCCGTGCACCCCGATGATCACCTGGCGAGAATCGCTGCGCACCTTGACCGCCCCGGTGGCCAGCAAACCCAGGAAGGGCTCGTGGTCGGTGAGGATGCCGATGTCCCCCTCGGTGGTGCGGGCCAGGAGGAAGTCGGCCTCCCCGGACCAGGCCACCGTCTCCGGCGAGACGATGTCGACCCGGAAGCTCACATCGCTCCCATCAGGCCGCCTCGTCTTCCAGCTTCTTTCCCTTCTCCTGGGCTTCCTCGATGTTGCCCACCATGTAGAAGGCCTGCTCGGGCAGCTGATCGACCTCGCCCTCCACCAGCATCCGGAAGCCCTTGATGGTCTCCTCGAGGGGCACGTACTTGCCCTCGATGCCGGTGAAGCGCTCCGCCACGAAGAAGGGTTGGGAGAGGAAGCGCTGGATGCGGCGGGCCCGGCCCACGATCAGCTTGTCGTCCTCGGAGAGCTCGTCGATCCCGAGGATGGCGATGATGTCCTGCAGGTCCTTGTAGCGCTGAAGGATCTGCTGCACCGACCGGGCCGTCTGGTAGTGGTCCTCCCCCACGATGCGCGGGTCGAGGATGCGGCTGGTCGAGTCGAGGGGATCGACCGCCGGGTAGATCCCCTGCTCGACGATCGCCCGGGAGAGCACCGTTGTGGCGTCCAGGTGGGCGAAAGTGGTGTGCGGGGCCGGGTCGGTCAAGTCGTCGGCCGGCACGTAGATGGCCTGCAGGGAGGTGATCGAGCGCCCTCGCAGGGAGGTGATCCGCTCCTGCAGCTGGCCCATCTCATCGGCCAGGGTGGGCTGGTAGCCCACCGCCGACGGCATGCGGCCCAAGAGGGTCGACACCTCCGACCCGGCCTGGGAGAAGCGGAAGATGTTGTCGATGAAAAGCAGCACGTCCTGGTGCATCTCGTCCCGGAAGTACTCGGCCATGGTCAGGGCGGCCAGCCCCACCCGGAGGCGCACCCCGGGCGGCTCGTCCATCTGCCCGAAGACCAGCGTGGCCTTCTCGATCACCCCCGACTCGGTCATCTCCAGGAAGAGGTCGTTCCCCTCCCGGGTCCGCTCGCCCACCCCGGCGAACACCGATACTCCCCCGTGCTCGGTGGCCACCCGGTGGATCATCTCCTGGATGACCACCGTCTTGCCCACCCCGGCGCCCCCGAACATGCCCACCTTGCCACCCTTCACGTAGGGCTCCAGCAAGTCGATGACCTTGATGCCGGTCTCGAACATCTCCCGCTGCGGCTCCACGTCCTCGAAGCGGGGGGCCGGGCGGTGGATGGGCCAGTACTGCTCGAAGTCGATCTTGTCCGGTGGCACGTCGAGGGTCTGGCCGAGCACGTTGAAGATGTGCCCCAGGGTCTCCTCGCCCACCGGCACCACGATGGGCTGGCCGGTGTTGCGCACCTCGGTCCCCCGCACCAGCCCGTCGGTGGGCTTCATGGCCACCGCCCGCACCCGGTTGTCCCCGAGGTGCTGGGCCACCTCGGCTACCACGGTCTGCGACTCGCCCCCCATCTCGATATCCATCTCCAGGGCGTGATAGATCTCGGGGAGAGCCTCCGGGGGGAACTCGACGTCCACCACCGGGCCGGCCACCTTGACGATTCGTCCGGTGCTCTCTTCTGCCATGTGCTTCCTTCCTACCCGCGAATCAGCGCTTCCGCGCCTCCTACGATCTCGGCGATCTCGGTGGTGATCTCCGCCTGGCGGGCCTGGTTGGCCCGACGGGTGAGCACCTTGGTGAGCTCCTCGGCGTTCTCGGTGGCCGCCTTCATGGCCCGACGGCGGGCGGCGTGCTCGGAGGCCGACGCCTCCAGCAGCACCCCGAAGATGGTGGCCTCCACGTAGCGGGGCAGGAGACGCTCGAGGATGGCTTCGGGGGAGGGCTCGTACGCGTAGGTGACCGGGGCGCGCTCCTCTTCTTGCTCCTCGGGAGGGCTGATCGGCAGCAGCTCGAACCGCTCCGGGGTCTGGGTGAGGGCCGAGATGAACCGGGTGAAGAAGACCTCCACCGCGTCGACCGCCTGGTCGGCGAAGTCGAACATGAGCGTGGCGGCGGCGGCGCGGGCGTCCCCGTACCCGGGGGTGTCGGTGACCCCCAAGAAGGTCCGCTCGATCCGGTATCCCCGGTACCGGAAATAGCCCTGCGCCTTTCTGCCCACCAGGTAGAGGCGGTAGTCCCGGCCCTGGCGGCGATGCTCGCGCAGCGCCACCTCGACCAGGCGGAAGACGTTGGCGTTGTAGGCGCCGGCCAGCCCCCGGTCGGAGGAGACCACCAGCATCCCCACCCGCCGTGGCTCCCGCCGTTCCAACAAGAGGTGGGAGGGCCCGCCCACGGGGCCGGTGGCGGCCGCCACGTTGCTGATCACCTCCTGCAGCTTGGCCACGTAGGGCTGGGAGGCGTCTACCCGCTGCTGGGCCCGTAGGATGCGGGAGGCGGCGATCAGCTCCATAGCCCGGGTGATCTTCATGGTCGACTGGACGCTGCGGATCCGCCGGCGGATCTGACGAAGCTCGGCCGAGGCCATGGGCTACCCCCCCTCCCGGCGTCGCCGCGCTCCGCCACCCTCGCTCTCAGGGGGAGGGTCAGGGAGGGGGTGATTCCGCAGGCATGAGACGATCACTCCTCCTCCTCCTCCGACACGAACGTCTCCTGGAAGGCCTTGATGGCCTGCTTCAGATCCTCCTCGTCGGGGAGCTGTCCCGAGGAGGCGAGCTCTTCCAGCATCTCCGAGTGGCGGGTGCGCATGAACTCGAGCAACTCGGTCTCGAAGCGTTTCACCTGCTCGAGGGGGATGTCGTCCATGTGGCCGTTGGTCACGGTGTAGATCGAGACCACCTGCTCCTCCACCGGCATGGGCGAGTACTGAGGCTGCTTGAGGACCTCCACCACCCGGCGGCCCCGCTCCAGCTGGGACTGGCTGGCCTTGTCGAGCTCCGAGCCGAACTCGGCGAAGGCCTCCAGCTCCCGGAACTGGGCCAGGTTGAGCCGCAGCGGCCCGGCCACCTTGCTCATCGCCTTGATCTGGGCGGCGCCCCCCACCCGGGAGACCGAGGTGCCCACGTTGATGGCCGGCCGCACCCCCTGGTAGAAGAGATCGGCCTCCAGGTAGATCTGCCCGTCGGTGATCGAGATCACGTTGGTGGGGATGTAGGCCGAGTAATCGCCGGCCTTGGTCTCCACGATGGGTAGGCCGGTGAGCGACCCGCCCCCCAACTCGTCGGAGAGCCTGGCGCAGCGCTCCAGGAGCCTGCTGTGCAGATAGAAGACGTCGCCCGGGTAGGCCTCCCGCCCCGGTGGGCGGCGCAAGAGGAGGGAGATGTTGCGGTAGGCCACCGCCTGCTTGGAGAGGTCGTCGAAGACCACCAGGGCGTGCTGGCCGTCGTACATCCAGTGCTGGCCGATGGCGGATCCGGTATACGGGGCGTACACCTGCAGGGCGGGCGGGACGGAGGCCGGGGCGTCGACCACCACCGTGTACTCCAGGGCCCCGCTCTCTTCCAGGGCGGCCACCACCTCGGCCACCGTGGAGTCCTTCTGGCCGATCGCCACGTAGATGCACTTCACCCCCTGACCCTGCTGGTTGATGATGGTGTCCACCACGATGGCCGTCTTGCCGGTCTGGCGGTCGCCGATGATCAGCTCCCGCTGGCCCCGCCCGATGGGGGTCATCGAGTCGATGGCCTTCCAGCCGGTCTGGAGCGGCTCGTTGACCGGCCGCCGCTGTACCACCGAGGGGGCCTGCACCTCGAGCAGACGGGTCTCCGAGGTGCTGATCGGTCCCCGGCCGTCCAGCGGGTTGCCGAGCGGGTCGATCACCCGTCCCAGCAGCTCGTCGCCCACCGGCACCGAGAGGACCCGGCCGGTACGCTGCACCGGGTCCCCCTCCTCCACGTGGGTGTATTCGCCCATCAGCACCGTCCCCACCGACTCCTCGTCCAGGTTGAGGGCCACTCCCAAGAGGCCCTGCGGGAACTCGAGCAGCTCGGAGGCCATGGCGTCCGGGAGCCCCACCACCCGGGCCACCCCGTCGGCCACCGAGTCCACGTAGCCGACCGTCTCCGCCTCCAGCTCCGGCGACCAGCCCTCCAAGTGCTTGCGGAGCGAGGCGGCGATGTCGCCGGCGGAGATCGTCAGTTCAGCCATGCTCGCTCCTCCCTCATCTGGTGTTCAACTTCTCCCGCAGGCTCTCCAGCCGGTGCCGCACCGACCCGTCGATCACCGTGTTGCCCACCCGGGCGACCACTCCCCCGATCACCGATGGGTCCACCACCAGCTTCACCTCTACTTGCTTGCCGGTGGCCTTGGAGAGGCCCTTGGCCAGCCGATCCAGGGTCCTCTTGTCGAGGGGGACCGCCGTGCGGACCTCGGCCACCGCCTTGTTGCGCTCGGCGGCGGCCCGCTCCACCAGCAGGTCGGCGATCTGGGGAAGCTGCTTGGCTCGGCCCAGGCCGACCACCAGTGCGACCAGCGCCCGGGTCACCGGCGAGGCCTTGTCCTCCAGGAGATCTCCGATCACCGCCTGCTTGCGCTCCGCCGGCAGTCGGGGATCGGCCAGGGCGTCCCGCAGCTCGGAGGAAGCCTCGAGGGTCCGGGCCACCCGGAACAGCTCGTCCTCCACCTCGTCGAGCTTCCCCTCCGCTGTGGCCACCTCGAAGATCGCCGAGGCGTAACCCGGGATGCGGTCAGCCACTACTTGGCCATCTCCTCGAGCTCCTTCAGGTAGCGGTTCACCAGGTTCTTCTGCAGGTCGTGGTCGAGGTTCTGCTCCACCACCTTCTCGGCCAGGTCCACCGAGATCTGGGCCACCTCGTCCCGTAGCTCCTGGATGGCCCGCTCCCGCTCGGCGGCCACCTCCTGGCGGGCCCGCCGGGCGATCTGTTCGGCCTCGGCCTCCGCCTTGGCGCTCATGTCCTTGCGCAGCGAGTCGGCGGTCTTGCGGGCTTCCTCGATGATCCGGTTGGACTCCTCCCGGGCATCGGCCAGCTGCTTGCGATAGTCCTCGAGCAGGCTCTCCGCTTCCTCTTTGGCCTGGTCGGCCTCCTCGAGGCGCCCGGTGATGGCCTGCTGGCGGGCCTCCACCGTCTTCTGGAGGGCCGGCCCGACGAACCTCCAGATGAGAAGGACCAGCACCGCGAAGCTGACCGCTCCCCAGATCAGCTCGGCCGGCTCGGGGAGGATCAGGAACAGACCGGAGCGCTCGTCGTGCTCGGCGGCCTGGGCGGCCAGGAGGAGGGTCTCCATCACGCCTGCCCGAAGAGGATGAAGAAGAGCAGGAGACCGAACAGGGCCAGCGCCTCGGTGAAGGCGATTCCCAGGAACATGGTGGTTCGTACCGTCCCGGCCATCTCCGGCTGGCGGACCATGGCCTGCACGGCGTTGCCGACCACGATCCCGATGCCGATGCCGGGGCCGATGGCCGCCAGGCCGTAGGCCAGCCCGCCGCCGAGCAGTGCCGCTGCCTCTGGAGTCAACGTCCTCTCCTTTCGGTGCTGTCAGTGTTGGACATGGATGGAGCTCTCGATGTAGACCGCGGTGAGCAGGGTGAAGATGAAGGCCTGCAGGATCGCCACGAAGACCTCGAAGCCGGTGATGGCCACCGCGAAGGCGAGAGGGATTGGGAAGGCGATCAGCTTGGGGGCGAATACGAAGTATGAGGCGGTGGTCAAGAAGAAGACGGTCAGCATGATGTGCCCGGCGATCATGTTGGCGAAGAGCCGCACCGCCAGGCTGAAGGGCCGGATGACGAACGTCGAGACCACCTCGATGAGCGCCACCAGCGGCAGGAGGACGATCGGGACGCCCGGCGGGAGGACGGTGTGGCGGATGTACCCGAAGCCGTGCTTGGTGATCCCCACCACCACGAACATCACCCATACCCCCACCGCCAGGAAGGCCGGGATGGCCATGCGGGAGGTGACCGGGAAGTTGATCCCGGGGATCACCTCGAAGAGGTTGAGGAACAGCAGCCAGAAGAACATCGGCACCAGCAGCCACTCGTAGCGGGCCGACTCGGCCCCGATGGTCTCCTTGCCGATCGAGTTGCGGACGAAGTCCACCATGGCCTCCACCACCACCTGCATCTTGGTGGGGACCAGGCGAGGCTTGCGGAGCGGGAGGTAGAGGAAGAGGAAGGTGATCGCCGTGGCCAGGAAGGTCAGCAGCACCACCCGGTTGATGCCCAGCGGGAGCACGTCGGGCCAGTCGAAGAGGTGGTCGATGTCCTCGGGGACCTGGACGATCTGGGCGACGATCATCGGGCCAGCTCCTGTCGAGTCTGGAGGATGAGGAGCCCCAGGTAGCCCACCCCCAGGCCGATCACCAAGCCCAACCGGCTGAGGTCGAGCACCAGCCAGGCCAGGGCCACCAGCCCGGTCAGCATCACGAAGCGGACCAGGAAGCTGCCCAGCGCCATCGCCCCCCACACGTTCGGGGAGCGCCGGGCCGCCCAGGAGAGCAGCCAGCCGGAGAGGAGGAAGTTCCCCACCACGACGGCCACCCCGACCGCCGCCCCCAGCGCCGCCGGAGCGCCGCCGACCAGAGCCGCCATCGCCGCCACCAGCGGTCCCAGCCAGACCGCCCGGCGGGCCATCTCAGCCCCGATCTGCGTCTCGGTCCGCACTCTCTTCCCTCGCGTAGACGATCATCCAGTAGAACCCCAAGATGCTGCCCCCGGTGGCTCCCAGGGCGACCAGCCAGGGCCAGGTGCCCAGCCACCTATCGAGCAGCCAGCCGATCCCGGCCCCCGATACCACCGAACCGAAGAGCCGGCTGGAGACCACCGCCCCTTCGGCGAACCCGCCGGCCCAGCCTGCGTTGCGGGTCATCGTCGTTGCTCGGTCGTCGCTTGGCAAGTCACCTCTCCAGGTTGCTTGTGAATCATATCACAAAGCCTGGGGCGAACCCAGGGTTCCTGCGCGCCTCTGGGGCGCGCAAGCGCCCCGAGTTCGCTGATCACACGTGCCCCGGGAAGTCTTCCGGGTAGGGGGGGTACTCGGCCACCAGGTCGGCCACATCGGCGGCGATCTCCTTGAGGGCCGCCTCCTCCTCGCGATCCCGCAGGGCGGCGGCGATCAGCTCCCCCACCTCCACCATCTGCTCCTCCTTCATCCCACAGGTGGTCACCGCCGGCGTGCCGATCCGGATGCCGCTCGCCTTGTAGGGCGGCCGGGGGTCGAAGGGGATGGCGTTGGCGTTGCAGGTGATCCCGGCCCGATCGAGGATGCGGGCGGCGTCTCGGCCGGAGAGCTCCTCGTCCACGCTGCGCAGGTCCACCAGGAGGAGGTGGTTGTCGGTGCCGCCGCTCACGATGCGAAGACCCTCCGCCAGCGTGGTGGCCAGGGCCTGGGCGTTCGAGACGATCTGGTGGGCGTACGCGGAGAACTCCGGCGTCGAGGCCTCGGCGAAGCAGACCGCCTTGGCGGCGATCTGGTGCTCGAGCGGCCCGCCCTGCACATCGGGGAAGACCGCCTTGTCGATCGCCTCGGCGAAGCGCTCCTCGCAGAGGATCAGCCCGCCCCGCGGGCCCCGCAGCGCCTTGTGGGTGGTAGCGGTCACCACGTGGGCGTGGGGGACCGGGCTGGGGTGGGCATCCCCGGCGATCAGGCCAATGATGTGGGCCACGTCGGCCACGAAGATGGCCTCCACCTCGTCGGCGATGGCCCGGAACTCCGCCCAGTCGAGGAAGCGGGAGTAGGCCGAGTAGCCGGCCATGATCATCTTGGGGCGGTGCTCCTTGGCCTGCCGCCGCACCTCGTCCATGTCGCAGTACTCGGACTCGGCGTCCACCCCGTAGGAGACGAAGTTGAAAAGCCTGCCCGAGAAGTTGACCGGCGAGCCGTGGGTGAGGTGCCCACCTTGATCGAGGCGCATGCCGAGCACCGTGTCGCCCGGCTTGAGGAAGGCGAAGTAGGCGGCCATGTTGGCCTGGGCGCCCGAGTGGGGCTGGACGTTGGCGTGCTGGGCCCCGAAGAGCTGCTTGGCTCGCTCCCGGGCCAGGTCCTCGGCCTGGTCGACCACCTCGCAGCCCCCGTAGTAGCGCTTGCCGGGCAGGCCCTCGGCGTACTTGTTGGTGAGCACCGAGCCGCTCGCCTCCATCACCGCCCGGGAGGCGAAGTTCTCGGAGGCGATGAGCTGCAGGTTGCTCCGCTGCCGCTCCACGTCGGCCCGGATCAGCCGGGCGATCTGCGGATCGACCTCCTCGAGGGGGCGGGGATCGGTCATCTGGGTCTCGCTTTCCAGCGCTGGCCGTAGGCTACCCGCTACGACTCGATGCGAAGCGGACCGGAGCGCACCACCCGGCGGGCTCCCTCCGTCAGGTCGAGCACAGTGGATGCTTCGCCGCCGGGGGAGACACCCGGGAGGTAGACGGCCACCCTGTTTCCGAAGAGCGCCTCCGCCTGCTCGGCAGCGAGGACCGGCCGGTCGCCGCTGCGGTTGGCGCTGGTCACCGCCAGGGGCCCGGCCACCTCCAGCAGCTCCAGGGCGACGGGGTGATCGGGCACCCTGACCCCGACCGTGTCCCGCTCGGGATTCCCCAGCCACTCCGGCAGGTCCGGGGAGCGACGGAGGACCAGCGTGAGCGGTCCGGGCCAGTACCGGGTGCCGAGCTCCTCGGCCTCCGGGGTAAGCTCGGCCACCCGCCGGGCCTGCGCCGCCGAGGCCACGAGAAGCGCCACCGGCCGATCGGCCGGGCGGCCCTTGAGCTCGTAGAGGCGTTCCAGCGCCTCCTTCTGGAACGGATCGGCGGCCAGCCCGTACACGGTGTCGGTGGGAACGCCCACCACCCGTCCCGCCGCCAGGGCCTCAACCGCTTCGGCGTTCATCTATCCGAGCCAACAGCCCACGCGACTGGGCCAGCTCCCGGACCGCCGAGAGGTTCTCGAAGACTCGCGCGGCCTGGAGCAGGCGCTCCCGGGCCCGCTCGGGCTCTCCCAGAAGCGCTTCGGCCAGCCAGAGGTTCGTGCAGGCCGCCTCCCAGTGGGCCTCGAGATCGGAGAAGCCGTCGCCGGCCCGGGCGAGCAATCTGACGGCTCGATCAGTCTCGCCCTGGGCCAGGGCCGCCCGTCCCTCCAGCCGGTCGGCGTGGAAGGGGAGCGCCAGGAGTCCGGCTTCGGCGGCATGGTCCCGCGCCTCCGAGAGGAGCGCCGGCACCTCCTCCCAAACCTGTTGCTCGGCCAGGATCGTGCAGCGGGCCTCCAGGTACAGGCCCCGGTTGTGCCCGGGCGTCCCGCCCAGCATGGCCCGGGCTTCCTCGAACCGACCGCGGCGGGCGAGCAGCATGGCGATCCAGGCCGGCCATGCCGAGCGCCGCAGACCCCCCTCCTCTTGGAGGCTCTCGAACATCGCCAACCGCCGGTCGGCGACCGCCGCGTCGCCTTGCACCTCGTGAACCAGAGCCGCCGCTGCGAAGGGTCGGGTGGCGAAATACGGAGGGCTCTCCCTTCGGTCTCCAAGGAGGTCCTCCAGCCGGGCCAGGTCGCTCCGCAGCGCCTTCCACTTGCCCATGGGATAGCCGGCCAGCGCCCTCCAGGCCAGGCAGTGGATCCCCACCCCCGGCATCTCCCGGCCAGCTCGGCGGAAGCCCTCGTCGGCGAAGCGGTGCACGTTGGGGTAACGGCCCACGTGGTAGTTGATGAAGCCGGCCATGGCGAAGGCGTCCCCGATCTCCACGAAGTCCTGCAGTTGATCGACCAGCTCCAGGCGCCGCTCGATGAACGGCAGCAGCCGGCCGAAGCGGCCTCCCACCATGTACGCCGAGCCCCCGGCGTCGAGGGCCGCCGATTCGAGGTCGGCTCGCCCCAGGCGCCTGGCCATGGCGACCGCCTCCTCGCCCACCTCCTCAGCCCGATCGAGGTCCGCCTGATCGGTGAACCCGAACGCCCAGGGCCACATCGAGCGGGCCATGAGGAGGCGCAGTCGAACCTCACTGTCTCCCTCCTCCACCTGTGACAGCCCGACCTCGACGTACCGGGCCACCTCCTCCTCTGGAGGGATCGAGCGCATCGACCCCGGCCAGCGGGTGGGGACCTCGACCGCCGCGGCGGCGAGCCGGGCAATATCTCGATGTTCCTCGGGCGCCCCGGTGAGCAGCTCGTCTACTGCCTCTCGCAGGTAACGCCACCCCAGGTCGCCCCGATAGTCGAGTTGCCCGGCCCACCCCAGCGCTTCCAGGGCCGAGGCGCGCTCCAGTGGGTTGCCGGCCAGCGAGAGCGCTCGTTCCGCCAGGCCGGTGGCCTTGTCGAGGGCCATCTTGCTGCGGGCATCCTCGGCAGCTTGCAGGCAGTAGTGGAGCGCATCGGCGCGCATCGCCTCGACCAACCCAGGATCCCAACCGGAGGGGTCGTGCAACATGCCTCGGTAGGCCTCGAAGAGATGCCCGGCCAGCAGCTCCGCGAACTCCCGATGGCGCTCGCCGGCGGTCCGCTCGATCCATCGAGCCGCCTGCTCGTGCAGGCGCGCCCGATCACGCCGTGGGAGTGACTCATAGGCCACCTCCCGCGTCAGGATGTGCTTGAAGGCGTATTCCCGCTGGCCGGCGATGGCAGACCCGAGTCGGGAGAGCACCAGCTGACGCGCCTCCAAGTGTTCGACGATGTCTTCCACATCCTCGTCTGCTTCGAGGAGCACCTGGACCGGTTCGGTCCAGAAGACCCGGCCGATCACCGCCGCGCATTGCAGGGCCCGCTTCTCGACGGGAGCCAGGCGATCGATGCGGGCCGCCAGGACGGCCTGCACCGTGTCGGGGATCTGCAAATCGCCGATCGTTGCCTGCGCCCGCCAGCGGCCCCCCACCCGGACGATCATCCCCTCGTCGATCAACTGCCGGATCACCTCTTCAAGGAAGAAAGGGTTGCCCTCCGCCTTCTCCAGCACCTCGCCGCGGACCTGGTCCGGCAGCTCCTCGATCTCCAGCAGGAGCTGCAGCAGCTGCTCGCTCTCGTCGTGCGAGAGAGGCTCCAGCAGCAGGCTGGAGAAATTCCCGGGACCGCTGCCCCAGCCCGGCCGCCGCTCGCTCAGCTCCGGACGGGCCGGGCAGAGGAAGAGCACCGGCCCTTCCACCCGTTGGGCCAGCTCCTCTAACAGCTCGAGGAGCGCCGGGTCGGCCCAGTGGATGTCCTCGATCACCGCCACCACCAACCGTTCGATGGAGAGCGCTGTGAAGAACGAGCGCCACGCCGACTGAATCTCTGTCCTGACCCGCCGGGGAGGGAGCTGGCTCAACGGGAGAGAGGGGTCCTCCAGCCCGATGGTGTAGGCCAGGGCGGCGCTCGAGCGCTCCGGGTCCCGGGTGAGGTCCGGAGTGAGCAGGTCCCTCCCCGCCTTGCGGATCTTCTCCAGGGCTACGTCGGGTGGATCGCTGTCCAGCACCCCCGCCTCCGCCTTGAGGATCTCGGCCAGCGGCCAGTAGGTCACCTCCTGCCCGTACGGCAGGCATCTCCCCCGGAGAACCGCCGCACGCCCCTGCACCAACTCCAGGAACTCGGCCACCAACCGGCTCTTCCCCACACCCGCCGCCCCGTAGATGGTCACCAGATGGGGAGTCCGCTCGGAGGCCACCCGTTCGTACAGCGCCGAGAGGAGCTCGATCTCAGGCGCCCGCCCGACCATCGGCGCTTGTATGCCCGGGATACCTCTCTCGGGCCCGAGGTCCGGACCCTCCAGCTCGAAGGCCCGCACGGGCTCCGCCCTGCCTCGCAAGGGGAGCAGATCGACTTCGCGCATTCGGAACCCGCGACTCCCCCGGAGCGTCCGCTCCGAGACCAGGACCTGACCCGGCTGGGCGGCCTGCTCGAGCCGGGCCGCCACGTTGATGGCATCGCCGGCCAGGCTGCCGACGTCGGGTTGCGGGGCAGTGGTGGCCAGGACGTCCCCGGTGTTGACCCCGATTCGCATCTCGAGAGTCACCCCGTGGGTCCGGGTGAGACTCTCGTTGAGCAGCGCCAGGCGATCCCGCATCCGCAGGACGGACCGCAGCGCCCGGGCCGGGTCGTCCTCATGAGCGACCGGGAGACCGAAGATCGCCATCACCGCGTCCCCGATGAACTTCTCGACCGATCCACCCTCGGCCTCGATCTCTTCACGCATGGCCTCGAAGAAGGTGGTCATCACCCCCTGCAGGCGTTCGGCGTCCATGAGCTCGGCCAGCCCGGTGGAGCCCATGACGTCGGCGAAGAGCACGGTCACCACTCGCCGTTCCCGGAGGATCGGCGCCGCCTCCATCGGGGACCCGCACGAGGGGCAGAAATTCGCATCGGGGGGCAGCTCCGCCCGGCAGGTGGAACACGTGGTAGCCATCGACAGAGAGTCTACGGAGATGCTCCCGGCCGGATCAGGCCCGGCGGGCCACCAGGACCCGTGGCCGGCCGGTGAGGTCGGGGCGGATTGCCAAGGTACCCTCCCCCCAACCTCCTCCCATAGGGAGGGGGAGAAGGCTCTCGGCGATCTCGCAGAAGAGGAGCCCATCAGCACGGAGCCACCCGGGAGCCTCTTCGATGACCCGTCGCACCACCTCATCGCCCCTCGGGCCGGCTACCAGCGCCTGGTAGGGCTCGTGATCTCGCACCTCGGGAGGAAGGTCGCCGAACTCGGCCTCGGACACATAGGGCGGATTGGCCACCAGGAGATCGACCCGCCCTCGTAGCTCCGGGGGGAGAGGCTCGAAGAGGTCTCCTCTCAGGAGCTCCACCTCCAGGCCGGTGCGGGAGGCGTTCGCCTCGGCCAGCGAGAGTGCCTCCTCCGAGATGTCGGTGGCGTACACCTGCGCGGCGGGGAAGGCGTGCTTGAGGGCCAGGGCCAGGTTGCCGCTCCCGGTGCACAGGTCGACGACCACCGCCCCCTCCCCGACCCTCCCCCAGAGGGGGAGGGAGCCTTGCCCATCCCCGACCCTCCCCCAGAGGGGGAGGGAGCCTTGGAGCGCCTGCACCGCCATCTCCCAGAGCAGCTCGGTCTCGGGGCGGGGAATGAGCGCCCGCCGGTCGGCCAGCAGCTCCAGCCGCCCGAACTGCACCGTCCCCTCCAGGTACTGAAGGGGCTCTCCCGCCCGGCGCCGGTCAACCAGCTCCTCGAAGCCGGCCTGACGGCCGGCGACGGCGCGCAGGCGCCGGGCTTCGTGGGCGGGAATCCCCCACCCCAACCCTCCCCCCTCCCCAACCCTCCCCCGGAGGGGGAGGGAAAGGGAGGGGGAGGGAGCCTCAAACATCCCCATCGCCCTCGGCCAGACGGCGGGCCTCTTCGCCGGCCATGAGGGCATCCACGAACTCATCCAGGTCCCCCTCGAGAATCTCCGGCAGGCGCTTCAGGGTCAGGTTGGCCCGATGGTCGGTGACCCGGTTCTCCCGGAAGTTGTAGGTGCGGATCTTCTCGGCCCGCTCCCCGGTCCCCACCTGCGCGCGACGGCTGCGGGCGATCTCTCCCAGCTGCTCGTCGAGCCGGCGCTGGTAGAGACGGGCCCGCAGGATCCGCAGCGCCTTCTCCTTGTTCTGCAGC
Organism: Acidimicrobiia bacterium; assembly: GCA_050742155.1. Taxonomy (GTDB): domain Bacteria; phylum Actinomycetota; class Acidimicrobiia; order Spongiisociales; family JALYHC01; genus JBOGFC01. The sequence continues at coordinate 15,998 of JBOGFC010000163.1, read as the reverse complement.
TGCGACTTCTCGTCCTGGCAGGTGACCACGATCCCGGTGGGACGGTGGGTGATCCGCACCGCCGAGTCGGTGGTGTTGACGGACTGCCCGCCCGGCCCGCTGGAGCGGAACACGTCGATCTCCAGGTCCTCGGGATTGAGCTCCACCTCCACCTCCTCCGCCTCGGGCAGCACCGCCACCGTGGCGATCGAGGTGTGAATGCGGCCCGAAGACTCGGTCTTGGGGACCCGCTGCACCCGGTGCGGCCCGGCCTCGTGCTTGAAGCGGGAGTAGGCTCCCCGGCCCTTGACGGCGAAGATGACCTCCTTGAACCCACCCGTGCCGGATCCCGAAGACTCGAGCGGCTCGACCCGCCATCCGTGCCGGTCGGCATAACGCTCGTACATGCGGAACAGATCGCCGGCCCAGAGGGCCGCCTCCTCCCCGCCGGCCGCCGCCCGGATCTCCAGGATCACGTCCTTCTCGTCGTTGGGATCCCGCGGCACCAGCATCCGCTTGAGCTCCTGCTCGAGCCGCTCGAGTTGCGCTTGCCGCTCCCGGATCACCCCGCGCAGGTACTCGACCATCTCGGGGTCGGATTCCTGCTCGACCAGGTCGCGTGCCTCCCGCATCTCCTGCTCGGCCGCCCGGTAGCCGTGGAAGGCCTCCACGATCGGCGCCAGGCCGGCATGGCGGCGAGCCACATCTCGGTAGCGGCTCTGGTCGGCGAGGAGCCCCGGGTCGGCCAGCTGCCGCTCGACGTCGGCCAGGGCGGCCTCGATCTCCTCCAAACGGTGGGCGAGCTGGGCGTCCATCAGGTGATCAAGGCGGCCAGGGCGGCCGCACTGACGGGCCCCCGGCTCTTGACGTCCTCCACCTCGGCCGGGTCGAGGGCCGCCAGCAGGCTGGTGACGGCCACCTCCACCATCCCGTCCTCCGGCGGGCCGGTGGTGAGACGTTGCAGGGCCAGGCCCGGGGCGATCAGCGGGCGGAACAGGCGGCCCCGACCGGCCAGCTTGATCACCTCGTAGGAGACCCCGGCGATCACCGGCACCAGGAGCACCCGGCTGAGGATCAGCACCAGGAAGCCGGGCCGTCCCAGCAGGGCGAAGACGAAGATCGACAAGATCAGCACGATGAGGAGGAAGTTGGTGCCGCAGCGGGGGTGCATGGTGGGGTAGGCCTGGATCCGCTCCACGCCGAGCGGCTCGCCGCGCTCGTAGGCATGGATGGTCTTGTGCTCGGCCCCGTGGTACTGGAACACCCGGCGGATCTCCCGGGAGCGGCCGATGGCCCAGATGTAGCCCAGAAAGAGGGCGATCCGAAAGACCCCCTCTACCAGGTTGAAGGGCAGCGCGGACTCGATAGGGAGAGCCTTGGCAGCCAGGGCCGGAAGCACGATGAAGAGGGTGAGGAACACGGTCAGGGCGGCTCCCATGGTGAGGCCGAGCTGCCAGGAGGTGAGGGGTTGCTCGTCCTCGCCGACCGCCTTTTGGGCCGACCAGGAGAGGGCCCGCAGGCCCAGGGTGAGCGCCTCGCCCAGGACCAGCACGCCCCGCACGAAGGGCAGGCGGGCGAGACGGGACCGGCTGGACAGGCGGGGGAGCGGGTGGGTGACCCTCTCGATGGTGCCGTCGGGCTTGCGAACGGCCACCGCCCAGGCGCCCGGGGCCCGCATCATGACCCCTTCGATGACTGCCTGGCCTCCTACGGTGGCGTCGGTGCTCTTCTCTTGTGTCTCCAGCGGAATCGCCCCCTCAGGGGGCCGCTTCCTCGGCCGGCTCCTCGGAGAGTGCCTGAGCTTTCTTGGAGGTGATCGGCTGCTTGCCGTACCGCCGCTGGAACCGTTCCACGCGGCCCCCGGAGTCGACCAGCTTCTGGCGCCCCGTGAAGAACGGGTGGCACTCGTTGCACAGCTCCACGTGCAGGTTCGACTTGGTGGAGCGGGTGGTGAACGTGTTGCCGCACGAGCACACCACGGTCGCCTCGACGTAGTCGGGATGGATACCTGCCTTCATGATCTCCTCTTCTTCGAACCTAATGCTTGGCTGGACCGCCACGGTCCACTAGAGCATCAGGTTTGCTAACCGCCCGCGCTCTTGGCTACCTCGGCCAGGAACTCGGCGTTGGACTTGGTGGTCTTGAGCCGGTCGATGAGCAGCTCCAGGGCCGCTCCCGGCTCGAGGGCCAGCAGCACCCGGCGCAGCTTCCACACCTGGGTCCGCTCCGACTTGTCGAACAGCAGCTCCTCCTTGCGTGTTCCCGAGCCTTCGATGTCGATGGCCGGGTAGATGCGCTTGTCGGCCAGCCGGCGGTCCAGCCGGAGCTCCATGTTCCCGGTTGCCTTGAACTCCTCGAAGATCACCTCATCCATGCGGGACCCGGTCTCCACCAAGGCGGTGGCCAGCACGGTCATGCTGCCTCCCTCTTCGATGTTGCGGGCCGCCCCGAGGAATTTCTTGGGCGGGTAGAGGGCGGTGGAGTCGACCCCGCCGGAGAGGATGCGCCCCGAAGCGGGGGCCGACAGGTTGTAGGCCCGGGCCAGGCGGGTGATCGAGTCGAGCAGGATCACCACGTCGGTCCCCCTCTCCACCAGCCGCTTGGCCCGCTCCATGGCCAGCTCGGCCACCTGGGTGTGCTCGTCGGGGGGACGGTCGAAGGTGGAGTAGATGACCTCACCCTTCACCGAGCGCTGCATGTCGGTGACCTCCTCCGGCCGCTCGTCGACCAGCACCACCATGAGGTAGCACTCCGGATTGTTGGCGGTGATCGAGTTGGCCACCTCCTTCAGGACGGTGGTCTTGCCGGCCTTGGGAGGCGAGACGATCAGCCCACGCTGGCCCTTGCCGATCGGGGCGATCAGGTCGACGATCCGGGTCAGCACCCCGTCCGGGCGGCCGTCCACCTCCAGGCGGAGCCGCTCGTCCGGGAAGAGCGGGGTCAGGTCCCCGAACGAGGGCCGGTTGCGGCCCTCCTCCGGCGACCCGCCGTCGATGGTGCTGATGCGGGTGATGGCCGGGAACTTCTCCTGCGAGCGAGGCGGGCGGATCGGCCCCGAGACCAGGTCACCCCGCCGCAGGCCGAACTTGCGGATCTGGCTGGCCGACACGTACACGTCCCGCTCGCCGGGAAGGTAGCCGGTGCAGCGGAGGAATCCGTAGCCTTCAGGGAGGATGTCGAGGATCCCCTCCCGCTCCTCAAGCTCACCTTCGGGGATACGTTCCTGCGGCCCCCCGCCCCCCCGCCGTCGCCGGCGCCGGCGGCCCCGGCCGTCGCCCGGGTAGTCGTCACCCTCATCAGAGGCCTGCGACCCCTCCCCGTCCACGTCGTCCCGTACCTCGACATCGGGCAGGTCGACCTCCGGCCCCGCCTCCGAGCGGTCGAAGTTGTCGTTCGACACGATGGCGTCGATGAGCTTGGCCTTTTGAAGTTCCTCGTACTCCTGGACCCCCAGCCTCTCGGCCATGGCCCGCAGGTCGTCGAGGCCCATCTCTTGGAGATCGGCTCTGCTGGTCATGCTGTCCTTTCCGATGGGAGCAGTGGAATGCCCCCCCTTTGCCTCGGGCGGCCGCAGGCCGCCCCTACTTCTCCAGCCCTTGCTGGTACGCCTCCCAGTCCTCGCGGAACCGCTCGTTGCCGAGATCGGTGAGCGGATGGTTGAAGAGCTTGTCCATCACCTCGAAGGGCATGGTGGCCACGTCCGCCCCGATCCGAGCCGCAGCGGCTATGTGCATCGGATGCCGCAGGCTGGCCGCCAGGACCTCCGTCTGGTAACCCTGCACGGCATACACCTCGACGATCTCCTCCAAGAGATGCAAACCATCGCTCCCGATGTCGTCCAGCCTTCCGAGGAACGGTGAGACGAACTTGGCGCCGATCCGGGCGGCGAGGATCGCCTGCACCGGGGAGAAGACCAGAGTCACATTGACCGGGATACCCAACCCTGTCAAACGCCCGCCGGCGGCGATTCCTTCCCGGGTCAGGGGAACCTTGACCACGATGTTATCGGCGATCTGCGCCAACTCTTTACCTTGGGCCACCATCGCCTCACGATCCTCGGCCACCACCTCGGCCGAGACCGGCCCGTCCACCAGCTCGGCGATGGCCGCCACCTGCTCGTGAAACTCCCGGCCTTCCTTGGCAGCCAGGCTGGGGTTGGTGGTCACCCCGCTGAGGAGTCCCCATTCCACCGCGGTGCGGATCTCATCGATGTTGGCGGTATCCAGGAACAGCCTCACCGCGCGGCACCTCCAGCTACCTGCGCCGTTTCCGTCACCCTCGCCACGACCAGGTCGAGAACATCTTGGATCGTCTCATCGAGACCTCGAGAAATCACCTCGGGAACACCATGGGTGGTGGCGAGGCGACGAATGTACCTTTGTATTCTACGGATTTCTTCGACATGCTCCAAGTAGCGGTTCGGGTGGCGGACATCCGTTTCCCATCCGTGGGCCTGGAGGTGGGCGACGTGGGTGTCCCGGTCGGGCACGGCCAGGATCACGTGGGTGACCACCGCCTCCTTCGACCACTCCTGGCTCAGCGATCCAAAGAGGCCGGGGAGCAGGTGCACTCCCTCCACGATCACGTCGGTCTGCTCGCGCACCGCCCGGTCGATGAGGCCGATCAACCCCACCGCCACCGCCTCGGCCTGCTGGCGAAATCCCACCACCACCGGGTCGTGGTCGTCGGGCACCGGGGCCCGCAGGACGGTGTGGGCCTGAAAGGAGGAGACGTAGAGAGTCGGCATCAGCCGGGCGGCGAACACGTTGCGCATGACCTCTCGCACCGCGTCGGTGGGGACGATGCGAGTGAACCCCAGGCGGGCCCCCAATCGGGTGGCGATGGTCGATTTGCCGGCTCCGGTTGGCCCCCCCACCAGCACGATGATGGGACGGGCCGAGCGCTTGGCGGCCCGCCAGGCGAGAAACCGATCGGCCGCCGCCGGCCCGGCCCGCTCGGCCAGCACCTCCGAGGCCAGGCGCACCAGCTCCTCAGAGGAGATGCTGGCCGTGTCCCGCGCCGAGAGCGCCTGCTCGATCGCCTCGGCCAGCTGGTGGGCCTCCTCGGGCGGGAGGCCGGTGGTCATGATCGAAGTGGCCATCAGGCCCTTGGAGTAAGGCAGGCGCGTCCCCTGCCGATCCTCGACCCACACGTAGCTCACCACTTGGCCTCCACGAGCCGCGCCAGCCCCTCCACGCCCTCCTCCAGCTCCACCCGGTTGTGGAGGAAGCCGGCCTCGATGCCCCTCGCCTCGGCCCAGGGAAGCACCACGTCCACCGCGGCCGCCTTCACCTCCACCAGCAGGGTCTCCACCTCTGGGGCCGCCTCCAGGTCGGCCGCCAAGTGCCGCCGATCCCCCAGGCTGTGGATGGTGTGCACCCGGCGGGCGCCCTGGCCTTCCAGCCCGGCCCGCAGCACCGCCCCCACCTCCGGGCGGGCGGTGGTGACCAGCAGCACGCGTCGCCCCTCGATCGTGGTGGAGGGCTCAGGGGCCAGGCGTCCCGCCAGGATGGGCAGCTCGGCGGCCACCTCGGCGATGGCCTGCCTGATCCCGAGCAGGCCCGCGCCGGTCTCCAAGGCCACCACCACATCGGCCAGCTCGAGCCGGTAGGGACCGAGATAGCCGCGCAGGTACTCGGGGTCGAGGTCGGTCATCATCACCAGCACGGTGGCGTCAGAGAAGGCCGGCGGCAGGGCGGTGCCGCTCCCCTCGTAGATGAGCAGGTCGGGATGGAGGGTATGGGCGGCCTCCACCCCCAGCGAGAAATTGTCGGTTACGGTGGCCCCGGCCAGCCCGGCCCCACAGCGCCTGGTGCCGACGGTGTCCACCCCGGCGAAGAGGGCATCCTCCACGTAGTCGGAAGCGGCGTGCAGGCCCCGGGCGGCCATGACCGTAAGAGCCGTCGGGCCGGGCTCGAAGTCCTCGGCTCGCAGGACCACCGCCTCGGCCGGCCCACCCCGACCCATGGTGACGATGCAGGGACGGCGCTCCTCTCTCCAGTGCCGGGCCAGCTCGATGGAGACGGACGTCTTGCCGGTTCGCTTGCCGGTGCCGACCACCGCCACGGTGGGAAGGTCGGTGAGCCGGGGGCGAGGGGGCGGCTCTAACCGGAAATCGGCCCCCTGGTAAGCCACTCCGGCCAGCAGGGCCTGGGCGGCCAGCCCCATGCGGCGCCGATACCCGACCACCGGCTCGTCCGACAGGTCGAGCACCACCTCCGGCCGGTACTCGGCGATCACCCCCGCCAGCTTCTCCTCGGGCTCCCCGACCGTCATCGGCACTCCCAGATCGGGGGGCGCCACCGTCTTCTCGGCTCCGCCCAGGAAGAGCGCCGCCACCACCCGGTAGCCGCGCTCCTCCAGGGTGGCTATGGCCGCCTGGGTGACGGGGGGGTAGTGCTCGCCATCGACCAGCACCACAGCGGGGATGGCCATGGGGAGAGGCTACCCTGGATGGTACCCGGTCGCCCTCGTAGCTCAGGGGATAGAGCACCGGCCTCCGGAGCCGGGTGCGCAGGTTCGAATCCTGCCGAGGGCACTTTGCCAATCCGGCTGGCTGCCTCAGGAACGCAGGCCGCGCCTGACCATGAACTCCACAGCCGGCAACATGTTGACCGGCTCCAGGCGGGTCTCGGGGTGTTGCCCCGCCCACACCCGAAACAGCTCATCGACGAATCCCTGGCCGACCTCCTGCACGCCGGAGAAGTCGAGCAGCACGTGCTCGAACTCCTCGAGGCGGGCGGCCAGCCTCTTCGCCTCGGAACGCGACACGAATCCCGTACTGACCTCGAAGAGCTTGACCATCACAGAGGATCGGGAGAAGTCGAAGCTCTCGCCTGTGTACCGATCGAAGATTCGCCTCAGGTCCCGGGCCGTCCTCTTGTCGACCTCGGACTCGACGAAAGTCCCTTTCCGGGAAGCAACGTCGCCGAGGGCCTGGTCGCCGCGCCTGTTGTCGACCGTCCATCGGAGCGAATCACTCTCCAATACGAAGCGATCGACCGCCTTCGACGTGAAAAAGATCCCCTCCCCCGTGTGTCGCTCCGGTTGGGTCGTGAGCTTGCCCTTCGAAAGCTCACCGACCGCCTCCCGGAGATCCCCAAGCCCCAAGCGCTGACTCACGTGCTGGAAGACGCCCACACCTTCGTCGATGACGGCGAAAGCCACGCGATGCGGTTCCTCCTCCCAGAGCCGCAGCTCTACGAGCTCGGACCCGGAGTGATCGATGGCATTGTTGAGCATCTCTGTGAAGGCGTACGAGATGATCGCCTCCACGTTGCCGGGTAGGCCTTGGAGGAAGGGCACCCGACCCAGGAGCTCTCGCCAGACCTCGTGCTCTGCGAGTCCGTCGATCGAGTGGCGTTGGATCACCGTTCCCTTGCGCCGATACCGGCGACCTCTCCCGCTTCCCTCGGGTAACAAGACCCCCGACTCGACCAGCCGACGAAGGTGGTAGTGCACAGCCTGCCGGGTGATCGACCCCCCCAGTGCTTCCACGACGTCGCGGTTGGTGATCGTCTCTTGGCGATCGACCAGGGCCCAGATGGCGTGCTCGATTCCGCTCGCTAATTCTTGACGATTTGTCATTTCGGGGCAATTCTAGCGTCCACGAGTAAAAACGTAAAGCCATCCGACTGCCCTAGCCAGGAAAGCGGAAAAATGTAGAGAAGGTACCTACCCAGGAGTAGCGCACGATCAGAGCGGCGAATTGCCATCCCGGCGTCGTAGACTTTCGCGACCAGCGAAGGAAGGTTGTATGCGAGCCATCTGGAAGGGAGCGATCAGCTGGGGACTAGTCACCATCCCGGTCGGCCTCTACAGCGCCAGCCAGGACCGAGCCCCCAAGTTCAAGCTGCTGCACGCCAAAGACCACGGCCCCATCCGGTACAGGAGGACCTGCGAGACCGACGGCGAGGAGGTCGCCTGGGAGGACATCGTGCGCGGCTACGAGGTCGAGAAGGGACATTACGTGGTGTTCAGCGAGGAGGAGCTGGAGGCCGGCACCCCCGTCCTGGCCAAGACGGTGGACGTGGTCCAGTTCGTGGAGTCGGAGGAGATCGACCCGATTTACTACCGTTCCTCCTACTACCTGGGGCCCGAGAAGTCCGGCTTGAAGGCCTACAAGCTGTTCCTGGAGGCCCTGACCAACAAACAATTGGTAGGACTGGCCAAGGTGGCCATCCGCGACCGGGAGTACCTGGCCACCCTGCGCCCCTCGGACGGGGTGCTGGTGCTGGAGACCATGTACTGGCCGGACGAGATCCGCGAGCCTGCCTTCGAAGAGCTGGAGACCAAGGTGGAGTTCCGTCCCCAGGAGCTGAAGCAGGCCGACACGCTCATCGACAACCTCACGGCCCCCTTCAAGCCCGACGAGTGGCACGACACCTCCCGGGAGCTCATCGAGGAGCTCGCCGAGCGAAAGATCGAAGGCGAGGAGATCGTGGCCCCCGAAGTGGAGCGGCCGGCCAAGGTGGCCGACCTCCTCGAGGCGCTCAAGGCCAGCGTGGAGGCCACCAAGAAAGCAAGCTAGCCGGGCCCCTCCGCCTGCCAGGTGACCGCCTCCACCGGCTCGTCGGTGAAGCCCTTGAACGATGGGGCGCGCAGGCGTCCGGCCGAGGTCCACTCCTTGAACTCCACCTGCGCCACCAGCTGGGGCTCCACCCATGCGACGTGGCGGGCCACAGCCGGAGCGGGGTCGAAAGGGGACCGACTCCGCCGGAGGCGGTCCAGGCTCTCCCGAACGGCCCGCAGGGTGCGGTCGTCGAAGCCGGTCCCCACCGACCCCACGTAGCGGAGCCGGCCCTCCTCCCAGAGCCCCAGCAGCAGCGACCCGAACGTTCCCGCCCGTCCCCCTTCTCCGGTGGTGAACCCGCCCACCACCGCCCGCAGCGACTTGATCCGGGCCACCTTGCGCCAGGCATCGGAGCGGATCCCCGGCCGGTACGGCGAGTCCAGGCGCTTGGCCACCATCCCCTCCAGGCCGCGCGCCTCGGCCGCCGCGAAGAAAGCCTCTCCCTCGCCGGCCACGCTGGCCGAGCGCACACAGGGAGCCGGCAGGTGGTAGGCGTCGAGCCGGGCCTGGCGGTCCTCGAGGGGTCGGGCGGTGATGTCCTCTCCGTCGTAGAGCAGGTCGAAGACCATGTAGACGACCGGGAGGGAGCGGGCCTGCTCGGCGATGCGCCGGGCGCCGGTGAGATTCATCCGTCCCTGCATGGCTTGGAAAGAAGGCGCCCCCGCTTCGTCGAAGGCCACCACCTCCCCGTCCAGCACGCAGGGCACCGAGTGGCGGAAGCCTCGTAGCTCCGGGTAGGTGGCGGTCACGTTGCGACCCCGCCGGCTGCGGAGCTCCAACTGTTCCCCGTCCCAGTAGAGCATCACTCGGACCCCGTCCCATTTCACCTCAAAGGACCAATCCGGAGCCGAGAAGGGCCTCGGCCAGGACACGGCCAGCATCGGCTCGAAGCGAGGCAGGTCTACCACTCTGTCTTCAGGGGGTCGGCGGCTCATGTGGCGACGCTATCGGCTGCGGGGCCTCCGACCCCCCGAACCCCCCGGTGAGCTCCTCCCGGACGATCCGGTTGACCAGGGCCCCGTCCAGCTGCTCGCTCCGGGTGCGCATCAAGTGACCGATCACCTGCCCGGCCGCCTTGGGATCGGTGACCCCCAGCTCCTCGATGGCCCGCCGGACCTCGGCCCGGGTCTCCTCCTCCCCCGCCTTGGTGGGGAGCCAGGTGGAGAGGAAGTCGATCTCGAAGGCCAGCTTGTCGGCCATCGCCCTGCCTCGTTCCCCGAGCTCCTCGTACTCCCGGCGGGCCTTGTCCATCTGCTTGACGTAGGAGGCGATCACCCGCCGGTAGAGGTCATCGTCGACCCGGCCCGAGAAGCCGGGGGCGCTCTTGGCCACCGACACCTCGGTCTCCACCTGCCGGATCACGTCCAGGCGCCACCGGTCCCGCTCCCGCATGGCCTGCTTGAGCTGCTCGGCCAGCTCCTCCCGGATGGTCATGAAAACTCCTTGCCAGTCATCCTCGGCCTGGCTAGCGTGAGCGGTCGATTGTCGGTGTAAGGTAGTTTGTGAACAAAATCACAAGGCCCCCTAGGAGATCATCAGTGCTCACCTTGACCGGCTGGCGCCAGATGGCCGCCTGCCGAGATTCGGATCCGAACCTGTTCTTTCCGGTCGGCACCACAGGTTTCGCCCTCGACCAGATCGAGCTGGCCAAGGCCATCTGCCGCCAGTGCCCCGTGCAGGACGAGTGCCTGCAGTACGCCCTGGAGACCAACCAGGAGTCCGGCGTGTGGGGCGGCTTCGCCGAGGACGAGCGCCGCCGCCTGCGCAAGCGCTGGCTGGCCGAGCGACGCCGCCGGGCCGGCTAAGAGGCCCGCTGGGAGTCTCCCTTCGCAAAGCCCACCGTGCGCGCCCGCTGCGCCTCTACGTCCAGGTAGGCCAGCTTGTCCAGCGGGATCACGATGGTGCGGCCGTCGGCGTCCGTGAAGCGGAACAGCGGCTGGCTCTTGGCGAAGGCCTGCTCCACCTGGGCGATGAGCTGCTCGGGGTCTTCGATCTCCACCTCGATGACCCGGGGGGCGTCGGTGACGCCGATGCGGACCTGCACGTTACTCCTCTCGCTCCTTGATGATCAGCTGCGGGTGGCTGCGCACCCGGGGCCGGCGGGCCACCACCTCGGCGGCCAGCTTACGGAACGCCTCGGCCGCCTCGGAATCCGGGGCCGACTCGGTGTACGGCCTCCCCCGGTCGGCCCCCGCCCGCAGCTCCGAGACCAGCGGGATGCGGGCCAGCAACGCCACGCCCAGCTCTTCGGCCAGCACCGCCCCGCCCCCCTCCCCGAAGATCGGGTAGCGCCTCCCGTCCTCGCCGGTGAACCAGGCCATGTTCTCCACCACCCCCAGCACCTCCTGGTTGACCTGGGCGGCCATCAGCCCGGCTCGCTTGGCCACCCGCTGGGCGGTGGGCTGCGGGGTGGTGACGATGATCGCTTCGGCCCGCGGCAGGAACTGGGAGAGGGAGATGGCCACGTCCCCGGTACCGGGGGGCATGTCCACCAGCAGGAAGTCGGGGTCGCCCCAGTAGACATCGGAGAGGAACTGCTCCACCGCCTTGTGAAGCATGGGCCCCCGCCAGATCACCGCCCGGTCGGGCTCCACGAAGAAGTCCATCGAGACCACCGCCACCCCGTGGCCCCGGGGAGGAATCATCATCTGCCCCAGGACGGCCGGAGGCCGGTCGATCCCCAGCATCTTGGGGATGGAGAAACCCCACACGTCGGCGTCGATCACTCCCACCGAGTGGCCCTCCTCGGCCAGGGCCACCGCCAGGTTGGCGGTCACCGAGGACTTGCCCACCCCTCCCTTGCCGCTCCCCACCGCCAGCACCCGGGTGCTCGATCCAATGGCCACCCCGCGTGTCTCCCCCCGAAGCCGACCACCGACCCAGGCCTGCTCCTCTTCCGACATCAGCTCGTAGTAGACCTCCGCGTCGGACACTCCCGGAATGGAGCGGGCCGCCTCCCGGACCGCCACCGCCAGCTCGTCGCGCCCCGGATGCTCCGCGAGGGGGAGGGCCAGCACCACCCGCACCCCACCCCGGCGCTTCACCTCGAAGCGGCGCAACATGCCCAGCTCGCCCAGCGGGCGCACCAGGACGGGGTCGAGCACCTGCTCGAGGGCGGCTTGCAGAGCGCTTCGGTCGATCATGGCACTACGCGCGTAGGGTTTAGAAGGGCAAATCTCACTATACTGAGGGTGATCCCCAAGCCTGGTGGTCCATGTCCCCCATCGACACCGTCCAGCTCGACCAGACCATCGGCGATCTGGCCGCGGCCCTGGGCGATCCCACCCGTCGAGGGATCTACGTCTCCGTCCGCCAGTCGCCCGAGCCGGTCACCGTGTCCCAGGTGGCCGAGCTGTTCGAGATCCACCCCAACGTGGCCCGCCACCACCTCGACCGGCTGGCCAGCGACGGGTATCTGCAGATCACCCACCGTCGCACCAGCGGGCGCCGGGGTCCGGGAGCCGGGCGTCCCGCCAAGTGCTACGAAGCCACCGACAAGGAGATCGACCTCCAGTTCCCGCCCCGCCGCTACGACCTGCTGGCCGAGCTGCTGGTCGAGGTGGTGGAGCAGCTCGACCCTACCGCCGCCCCGGCCGTCGCCGAGCACGTCGGCCGGGCCTTTGGGCGCCGGCTGGCGGAGGAGATCGGCCTCCCGGAGGAGGCCGGTTTCGAGATGGCCGTCAGGGCGGTGGCCAAGGCCATGACCGGCGTGGGGTTCGACAGCGACGTGGATCTGGAGAAACGAGTGATCCGCACCCACCATTGCCCCTTCGGGCAGACGGCGGCCGATCATCCGGCGGTGGTGTGCTCCCTCGACCAGGGCATCCGTCGGGGGCTCATGGAGGCGCTCCACCACGACAGCCTGGCGGTGACCACACCCCACCATCCCCCCCACGAGGCCTGCATCACCGAGCTCTGACTCTTCCCTCCAGCACCGATGCGATGGCCGACAGGAACTCGGCGGTATTGAACGGCTTGACCACCACAGCCGCGGCGCCATCGACGCCATCGGCCGCCACCTCGGCGTGGGCGGTGAGGACCACCACGGGGATCCCGGCGGTGGAGGGTTCGGCCCGGAGCAGCTCCAGGACCTCCCAGCCGTCCATCTTGGGAAGCCCGACATCGAGCACTACCAGGTCGTAGCCGCCCCCCCGCGCCTTCTCCAACCCTTCCTCGCCGTCGGCAGCCAGCGCCACCTGGTGGTGCTCCATGGCCAATACCAGTTCGACCAGCCGGGCGACGGCCGGGTAGTCCTCGATGAGCAGAATCCTCGCCATGTCACCCCTCCCTATCGGAAATTGGATACCTCTCGGTTGAGGCCCAAGTTGTTCAGGCGGCCGGTAGCGTCATAGGGATGCGCCGCGCCCAGCTCGCCCTCTACGTGTTGGCCGGGGTCTCGCTGGTGGCGGGGACGGCCATGGTGGCCACGGCCGCTCTGGGCCCGGCCCAGCAACCGCTCACCGGGCTGCTCGCCGCTCCCCCCGATCCTCCCGAGATGGCGCCCGACTTCAGCATCAGGCTCCTAGACGGGAGGGAGTTCTCGCTCTCTGAGCACCTGGCCACCGACGGCCGACCGGTCTTCCTCAATTTCTGGGCCTCCTGGTGTTTCCCTTGCCGGGAGGAGATGCCCGCCATCGACCAGGCCGCCGCCCTCCATCCCGAGGTGCTGTTCCTGGGCATCGCCGTGGAGGACATCACCACCGAGGCGGAGGCCTTCGCCGAGGAGATCGATGTCGACTATCCGTTGGCGATCGACGAAACCGGGATCGTGGCGGCCCGCTATCCATTCTTGGGGCTCCCGACGACCTGGCTGATCGACTCCGACGGAAGGATCGTCCGCCAGATCTCCGGGGCGATGACGCTGGGCTTCATCGAGGAGGTGCTCGAGGGGCTCTAACGCCCCTTCCACCGGGGCGGCCGCTTCTCGAGGAAGGCGGCCCGCCCTTCGGCGGCGTCCTCGGTCAGCGCCACGTCGCCGAGCCCTACCTGGAGGCGGTCGAGAGCTGCATCGAAGTCCAGATCCTCCACCGTGTAGAAGGCCTCTCTGCCGAGGCGGAGCACGGCCGGGCTCTTGGATGCGAGCTGGGCGACCACCTCGTCGATCACCCCGTCCAGGTCGCCGGGAGCTACCACCCGTGACACCACCCCCAGTTGCTGGGCCCGCTCGGCCGAGATCAGCCGCCCGGTCATCATGAGGTCCAGAACCACCTTGTGGGGCATGGTCCTCTGCAACACGGCGGTGATCATCATCGGCCACAATCCCACGTTGATCTCGGGGGTCCCGAAGCGGGCCGTCTCCACGGCCACCACCAGGTCGCAGGCGGCCGCCAGACCGAACCCGCCCGCCAGCGCATCTCCGTTCACCCTGGCCACGGTGGGCTTACCTCCCCCCCGCATGGCTCGCAGCAGATCGGCCAACGCCCCCCGAGCTTCTACGAACCCGGCCTTGAGGTCACCCCCGGCCGAGAAGACGCGATCTCCCGCCCCGGTGACCACGATCACCTGCACCTCGGGGTCGGAGGCGGCCTGCTCCATGCCCTCTCCCAGCTCCCGCATGGCCTCGGCGGAGAGGGGATTGCGGCGTTGCGGGTCGTCGATGGTCAGGGTGGCTCGGGGCGGTCGGGCCTCATATCGGATCATCTCGCCTCCTCGCCGGGCCGAGAATACCGGACGATGAGCGGGTGCTACCTTGACCGTGCATGGCCTGGCTAGTCACCGTTCTCTTCATCGCCGTTGTCGCGGCGCTGCTGCGGGGCGGTCGGCTGTCCAGTCTGGCGGACGTTCGGCTGCGGAGCTGGTGGCTGCTCTTCGTGGGCTTCGGGATGCAGGCGGTGACGAATTTCTTTCCGACCTCGGCCGATTGGGCGGCCCCGGCGGCGGTGGCCCTGATCCTGGTCTCCTACGTTCCGCTCCTCGGGCTGGTATGGCTCAATCGGGAGTACCCGGGGATGTGGCTGGCCGGGGTGGGTATCCTGATGAACTTCTCGGTGATCGCCTCCAACGGGGGCATGCCGGTGCTGCCGGAGGCGGCCGGCCTGGCCGGGAGCAACGGAACCATCGACTTCGAAGAGCACTACAAGCACGTGCTGCTCGACCAGTCGACGCGGCTGCCGTTCCTGGGCGACGTGATCCCCCTCCCGGTGCTTCACCAGGTCATCTCGCTCGGAGATGTGTTCCTGGCGGTAGGTCTGGCGCAGTTCCTCGAGGACCAACTGCGCCGCCCGGTGCGGTGGTTCAAGCACGGGGTGACGGGCGAGGCCGGTTCGGCGGCCCGCACCCGCCGGTAGGGGGGTAGCAGGCCCGGCCGGGTTGGTATAAGTTGATGGCGTGAGGTCAGCCTTCGGCCTGCCGCCAGGCGCCCCGCACAGCAGGCTTCCCCCTACCCGCACCGGGCTGATCGCCTTGGGCCTGCTCTTGGCCGCCTGTACCAACCGAGGCTCCCCGGCCACCACCCCGCCAACAGTTGCCACGACCCTTGCCACGTCGACAACCCTCGACCGGTTGGCCGAGGTCGAAGCGATCGTGCAGGACCTGGAGGAACGACGCCTCGACGCGCTGTACAGAAGGGATTTGGAGGCGCTCCGGGAGCTGTACGCCAGCGAGGGGCTGTACGAGCTCGAGGTCGAACTCACGTTGCCTGAGATCGAGTTCAAGGAGCCTCCGGGCGATCTGAGAGTCGACGTGCTCAGACTGATTAAGGATGAGCCCCAATGCCTTGCAGCTGAGACGCACGTGGACGCGTCAGCGGTCGCGCACAACGTGACTCCGACCAGGTTCACTCTGGTCTTGCAGCCGGTTCGAGGGGGCTGGGGCTTCGCATATGCAGGTACTGGGTGGCTGTGTGAGGGCCCAAATCCGATGGACGAGCCTTCGCAATGAAAGGGTGGGCGAGGATAGCGGTCGCGAGCGCACTCATGTTCACTCTTACACCCATTGCTCAGGCTCATCACTCCGCTGGTCATGTATGCCGTTACGAGAACTTCCATCTCGTTTGCCACTGGACAGGCGGTAATCCAGGCGTCGGAGTCAGTAACCCGATCTCGTCTAAGCCCAAGCCCCGCCCTCCCGGCGGACCGTGGCTCCGCACGGGGACCGACCCGCTCCTTGGAACGTGCTGGTTTTGGTCGACTTCGCCTCCGGGACTGGATTCATCCAAGCCGATCAATGAGGGAGCCATCATCGCCATCGTCACCTCGCAGCCACCCTGCTCCGGGGAGGAGGTCGTTGCGCAAGCCTGGGAGGTGTTCCGTAGCTTCGTCCTGGCGGCTCCAGAGGTGACTTTCCAGCCGTCTACCGGCATCACAGGGCTGGACACCTATCTGTCGGTCCCCCCGCCTGCTTCGATCGACTGGGCAGGGGTCTTGCCGTCCGGCGTTCCGGCGGACGTAGAAGCCTCCATCACCAACGTCCGCGTCGACAGTGGAGACGGCTCCGAGCGGACGTACCC
>JBOGFC010000162.1:0-19227 GCA_050742155.1 Acidimicrobiia bacterium | reverse complement strand
GGTGAGGGTCTGCTGCTGCTCGACTACGGATGCGTGGTGCAGGGTTACCACTCCGACATGAGCCGCACCGTCTGGCTGGGCTCGGAGCCGGACGCTGGGTGGGCGGACATCCACGAGGCCGTGCGGGAGGCCCAGCAGGCGGCCATCGCCGTCATCGAGCCAGGGGTCCCGGCCCGAGAGGTCGACCGGGCGGCGCGGGAGTCGCTGGGGGAGAGGGCGGAGCACTTCGTGCACTCCACCGGGCACGGGGTGGGCCTAGACATCCACGAGGACCCCAAGGTGAGTTCCACCTCCGAGGACGTGCTGGCGGCCGGCCAGGTCATCACCGTGGAACCCGGGGTGTACCGGCCGGGAGAGGGGGGGGTCCGCATCGAGGACATGGTGCTGGTGACCGGCGAGGGACCGGTGGTGCTCACCTCATCCCCCCAGGCCCTGCATTGATCTCCACCAACGACGTCAAGCCGGGGATGGCCCTCGACCTGGGGAACGGGCTCTTTCAGATCGTCGAGTACCAGCATGTCAAGCCGGGCAAGGGCAAGGCCTTCGTGCGGATGAAGCTTCGCAACCTGGAGACCGGGGCGGTGTTGGATCGCACCTTCCGGGCCGACGAGGACGTCGAGCAGGCGGTGATCGAGCGGCGCCAGCACCAGTTCCTGTACCGAGACGATCTCGGGTACCACTTCATGGACACCGAGACCTTCAGCCAGTTCGCTCTCGACCCGGCCGAGGTCGGCGAGGCGGCCCACTTCCTGGTCGAGGGGATGACGGCGGTGCTCCCCATGCACGACGGGCGTCCGATCGGGGTGGAGCTGCCGGCCGCCGTGGAGCTCGAGGTGGTGCATGCGGAGCCGGCCGTGCGAGGCGACCGGGTATCGGCCGCCACCAAGCCGGTCACCACCCAAACCGGCCTGGTGGTGCAGGTACCGCTCTTCGTGGAGACCGGAGACGTGATCAAGGTCGACACCCGAAGCGGTGCCTACCTGACCCGTGCCTAGGCCGGACACCCGGCGGCTGGCACTGGAGGCCCTCTATCAGGTGGAGCAGGGAGGCGACCTGACGCCCCTCACCGGACGGGCGCGACGACTGGTCGAGGGGGTCCTCGCCTGCCGTGAGGAGCTGGACCGCACGCTCGAGGAGGTCGCCCAGGGATGGAGGGTGGAGCGGATGCCCCCGGTCGACCGCAGCCTGTTGCGGCTGGGGCTCTACGAGCTCCGCCACCAGCCGGAGACCCCGGTCGGGGTGGTCATCTCCGAAGCCGTTCGGCTGGCCAAGGAGTTCTCGACCGAGCGGAGCGGAGCCTTCGTCAACGGAGTGCTGGCCACCCTGGCCAAGCGAGAACGGCCCTGACGATTCCGTTCTGGCGCGCAAGGATCGTGTCATAGCGGGAAGTTCGCGCGCCAGAACGAGGAAGGGTGATATAGTCGCCGACGACCTTTAAGTCCGGTCCGGTGAGACCGGGAAGGAGCCGATATGAAGCTGCAGCGACGCGTGGCCACCCACCGGGTGGCCTTTTTCATGCCATGACCAAGGTCATGGAGGCGGCCGACGTCGGGCGGGCCTTGCGGCGCATCGCTCACGAGATCATGGAGCGCAACCGGGGAGTGAAGGACCTGGTGCTACTCGGCATCCATACCCGGGGGGTGCCGCTGGCTCGCCGCATCGCCGAAGTCATCA
This sequence comes from Acidimicrobiia bacterium, assembly GCA_050742155.1. Lineage (GTDB taxonomy): Bacteria > Actinomycetota > Acidimicrobiia > Spongiisociales > JALYHC01 > JBOGFC01. The sequence continues at coordinate 17,553 of JBOGFC010000162.1, read as the reverse complement.
CCGAGATCGAGAACGACAAGGTGCCGGTGGGAGCGCTGGACATCGGCCTCTACCGGGACGACCTCGACCGGCGTCCCACCGAGCAGCTCGGGCCGACCGAGGTGCCGGTCGACCTGGACGACAAGACGGTGGTCCTGGTGGACGACGTGCTCTTCACAGGCCGCACCGCCCGCGCCGGGCTCGACGCCCTGGTGGACCTGGGCCGCCCGCGCCGAGTGCAGCTGGCCGTGCTGGTGGACCGGGGGCACCGGGAGCTTCCCATCCGGGCGGACTTCGTCGGGAAGAACCTGCCCACCTCGCTCGACCAGCGGGTGAGGGTCCGGCTGGCTGAGATCGACGATCAGGAAGGGGTCTGGATCGAGGAGGGGGAGTGAGATGCACTTCCTGACCACCGAGGGCATGCCCCGCGACGAGCTGGAGGCGCTCCTCGACCTCTCGGACGAGTTCGTGGAGGTGCTGGAACGCCCCATCCCCAAGGTGCCCGCCCTGCGCGGGAAGACGGTCACCACGATGTTCTTCGAGGCCTCCACGCGCACGCGGCTCTCCTTCGAGCGGGCCGCCAAGGCGCTCTCCGCCGACACTATGAGCTTTTCCCCCGGCACGTCATCGCTCGCCAAGGGAGAGAGCCTCAAGGACACCGCCCTCACCCTGGAGGCGATGGGCTCCGACCTGATGGTGGTACGCCACAGCGCCACGGGGGCCCCGTGGCGGATCGCCGAATGGGTGCGAGTGCCGGTCGTCAACGGGGGAGACGGCGCCAACCAGCACCCCACCCAGGCGCTGCTCGACGCCCTCACCATCCGCCGCCATTTCGGCAAGGTGGAGGGCCTGCGGGTAGCGATCGTGGGCGACATCCGCCACTCCCGGGTGGCTCGCTCCGACCTGTTCGCCTTCTCCTCGCTGGGCGCCGAAGTGGTGTTGGTGGCGCCCCGGACCCTTCTCCCGGTGGATCTCACCGGTTGGCCGGCCACCGTGGCGGGGTCGCTCGACGAGCTGCTCGGCGAGCTGGACGTGGTCTATCTGCTCCGGGTCCAAAGCGAGCGAGGGGGCGGTTCCGTCTTCCCCTCCCTGCCGGAGTACGTGAGCCGCTACGGGCTCACCCGGGAGCGCTTCGAGAGGCTTCGTCCCGAAGCTGTGGTCATGCATCCCGGCCCGATGAACCGGGGGGTGGAGATCGCCCCGGAGGTGGCCGACCACCACCGCTCGCTCATCACGCAGCAGGTGACCCATGGGGTGGCGGTGCGGATGGCGGTGCTCTTTCGATTGTTGGGGGGTTTGGGGGGCCAGTGAGTGACCTCCTGCTGCGGGACGGGCTCGTGATGAGCCCTCAGGGCCCCCGTGAGGCCGATCTTCTGGTGTCCGACGGCCGGGTGGTCCAGATGGGCTCCGGGCTCCAGGCCAAGCAAGCCGCGGAGCTGGACTGTCGGGGGGCCTGGGTAGGACCCGGCTTCGTCGATCTGCACGCCCACCTGCGAGAGCCGGGCGAGGAATGGAAGGAGGACGTGGAGAGCGGCTCCCGGGCGGCCGCCGCCGGCGGTTACACCGCCGTCGTGGCCATGCCCAACACCAAGCCTCCCACCGACGCCGGGCACCTCGCCCGCCACGTCGCCGAGCGGGGCCGGCAGGTGGGCCTGGTGGAGGTGGTCCCGGCCGGCTGCCTCACCGAGGGCATGTCCGGTCAACGCCTGGCCCACCTCGACGAGCTGTGGGCGGCCGGGGCGCGGATCTTCACCGACGACGGTCGCACGGTGGAAGACGCCGGGCTCCTCCGCCGGGCCATGGAGTACCTGGCCGAGCTGGGAGCCGTGGTGGCGCAGCATGCCGAGGACCCCGGGCTATCTCGGGGCGGCCACATGCACGAGGGGGAGATCTCCTCGCGGCTGGGGATGGCCGGCATCCCGCCCGCCGCCGAGGAGGTGGTGTTTTCCCGCGACCTGGCGCTGGTACGAATGACCGGAGCGCGCTACCACGCCCTGCACCTCTCCACGGCCGGCTCGGTGGAGCTAGTGAGGGCCGCCAAGGCAGAAGGTCTGCCGGTCACGGCCGAGGTCAGCCCCCACCACCTGACCTTCGACCACCGGGACGTGGAGGGCACCGATCCGGCCTTCAAGATGTATCCCCCGCTCCGGTCCCCCGAAGACCGCCGAGCGCTGCGGCAGGGCCTGGCCGAGGGGACCATCGACGCGGTGGCCACCGACCACGCTCCGCACGCCGCCCACGAGACCGAGGTCCCCTTCGAGGAGGCCCCGCGCGGGATCATCGGCCTGGAGACCGCCGCCGCGGCGGTGAACACGGCTCTGCACCTCGAGTCGGTGTCCCTCTTCGATCGACTTTCCGTGGCCCCGGCCCGCATCGCCGCCCTGGAGGGTCAGGGACGGTGGGTGGAGCCGGGCGTGTCCGCCCACCTGGTGGCCTTCGATCCTGCCATGACCTGGACGCCGGAGACCTTCATCTCGCGAGCCCAGAACTCCCCTTTCGCCGGGAGAGAGCTCGTGGGCGGGGTGCGCTTCACGATCTTCGGGGGGCGGGTCACCTGGCGGGACGGAAAGGTGGTCCCCTGATGTTGGGCCTGCTGGTCACCGCCGACGGGGAGGTCTTCCGGGGCCGGTCGGTGGGTGCGGAGGGGGTCGCCGAGGGCGAGCTGGTCTTCAACACCTCCATGACGGGTTACCTGGAGGTGCTCACCGACCCCTCCTATGCCGGCCAGGTGGTCACCATGACCATGCCCCATATCGGCAACTACGGGGTCAGTGCCGAAGACGCCCAGGCCGAAGCACCGGCGGCGGCGGGACTGGTGGTGCGGGCGTTGCCTCGCCGCCCGTCGAGCTGGCGGGCGGAGGGATCGCTGGGCGACTACCTGGTCCGCCACGGGGTGGTAGCGATCTCCGAGGTGGACACCCGGCGCCTCACCCGCCACGTCCGGGAGCGAGGGGCCATGGCGGCGGCGCTGGGGGTGGGCGTGGACCAGGGCGAGCTGGCTCGAAGGGCGGCCGCCGCTCCCGGGATGAGCGGGCGGGACCTGACCGGGCTGGTCAGCACCCGTCGGCCCTACCGGGCCGCGGCTTCCGGAAGGGCCCGCGGCCGGATCGTGGCCCTCGACTTCGGGATGAAGCGCGACATCCTCGGCCGGCTCACCGAGCGGGGCTGGGACGTGGAGGTGGTCCCGGCCACCAGCACCGCCGAGGAGGTGCTGGCCGCCCGGCCGGACGGGGTCTTCCTCTCCAACGGCCCGGGCGATCCGGAGCCGCTGGCCGGGCCGGTCGAGGCGGTGCGGGCCCTGCTGGGCCGGGTGCCCGTGTTCGGGATCTGCCTGGGCCACCAGCTGCTCGGGCTGGCCCTCGGTGCCCGGACCTTCAAGCTGCCCTTCGGCCATCACGGGGGCAACCACCCGGTGCGGCGGCTGCGGGATGGAAAGGTGGAGATCACCGCCCAGAACCACGGCTTCGCGGTGGACCTGTGGTCCCTCTGCGACGGGAGGCCTCCCGATCGGCGGGGTATCCCCGGCCCTGAGCTCCTCCCGAAAGTCGTCGAATCCGAGTTCGGAGAGTTGCGTCCCACCCACCAGAACCTCAACGATGGGACCCTGGAAGGGCTGGAGTGCCTGGAGGTCCCGGCCTTCTCGGTCCAATATCACCCGGAGGCGGCCCCCGGCCCGCGCGACGCGGTGGGCCTCTTCGATCGCTTCGGGGAGCTGATCGAGGCGTTCTGGCGCGCAGAAATCACACCAGGGTGTGAAGTTCGCGCGCCAAAACGAGGAGGGGGGAGGGAGGGGTAGTGCCTCGCCGCTCCGACCTCCGCTCGATCATGGTGATCGGTTCGGGGCCGATCGTGATCGGCCAGGGCTGTGAGTTCGACTACTCCGGCACCCAGGCCATCCGGGTGCTGAAAGAAGAGGGATACCGGGTCATCCTGGTCAACTCCAACCCGGCCACCATCATGACCGACCCGGAGCTGGCCGACGCCACCTACCTGGAGCCGGTGGTCCCGGAGGTGGTGGAGGCGGTCATCGCCCGGGAGCGGCCCGACGCGTTGCTCCCCACGCTGGGTGGACAGACCGCTCTCAACGTGACGGCTCACCTGGCCGGGGCCGGAGTCCTGGACCGCCACGGCGTGGAGCTGATCGGGGCGGGGATCGAGGCCATCAGGGCGGCCGAGGACCGGGGGCGCTTCCAGGAGCTCATGGCGGAGGCCGGGATCGAGGCCCCTCGCTCCCGCTACGCCCGCTCTCTCGACGAGGCCGAGTCCGCCGCAACAGAGATCGGCTTCCCGGTGATCGTGCGCCCTTCCTTCATCCTGGGCGGAGGAGGCACCGGACTGGCCCACGATCCTCAGGAGTTCCGCCGGGTGGCCGGAGCCGGGCTGCGAGCCTCGCCGGTCGGGGAGATCCTGGTGGAGGAGTCCGTGGCCGGCTGGAAGGAGTTCGAGCTGGAGGTGATGCGGGACCGGGCCGACAACGCGGTCGTGGTCTGCTCGATCGAGAATCTCGACCCGATGGGCGTTCACACCGGCGACTCCATCACCGTCGCTCCCGCCCAGACCCTCTCCGACCGGGAATACCAGGCCATGCGGGATGAGGCCATCCGCTGCCTGAGGGCCGTTGGGGTGGAGACCGGGGGCTCCAACGTGCAGTTCGCAATCGACCCGGCCGGCGGCCGGCGGCTCATCATCGAGATGAACCCCAGGGTGTCGAGGTCCTCGGCGCTGGCTTCCAAGGCCACCGGCTTTCCCATCGCCAAGATCGCCGCTCGCCTGGCGGTCGGCTACACACTGGACGAAATCTCGAACGACATCACCGGGCGCACCCCGGCCTGCTTCGAGCCGGCCCTCGACTACGTGGTCGTCAAGCTGCCCCGCTTCGACTTCGCCAAGTTTCCCGAGGTGCCGGCCCGGCTGGGCACCTCCATGCGCAGTGTGGGCGAGGTGATGGCCATCGCCCGCACCTTCCCCGAGGCCCTCCAGAAGGCCATCCGCAGCGCGGGAATCGGGCGGACCGGCCTCAACGCCGATCCGGGGGAGGGTCGCTACCGGGCGCTCTCCATGAGCGAGGTGCTCGCCGGGGCGGCCACCCCCAACCCCGAGCGTCTCTTCCTGCTGGCCGAGGCCCTCCGCCGGGGAGTAGCCGGGGACGACCTGGCCAGAGAGGCCGGCATCGATCCCTGGTTCGTGGACCAGATCGAGGAGATCGTGGATCTGCGGGCCGAGCTGGAGCGGGCCGGGGCCACTCCCGATGGCCTGCGGAGCGCCAAGCGGGCCGGGTTCTCCGACGCGCAGCTTGCTCAGGTGTGGGGCGAGGCGGAAGACCGGGTCCGGGAACGAAGGGCCCAGTGGGGCGTCCATCCCACCTACAAGACCGTCGACACCTGTGCAGCCGAGTTCGAGGCCCGCACGCCCTACTTCTACCGGACCTTCGAGGACGAGGACGAGGTGCCGGCCTCAGCCGGGGAGACGGTGGTCGTGCTGGGCTCGGGACCCAACCGGATCGGCCAGGGAATCGAGTTCGACTACTGCTGCGTGCACGCCGCCGTGGCACTTCGGGAGGCCGGGTACCGGACGGTGATCGTCAACTGCAACCCGGAGACCGTCTCCACCGACTACGACATCTCCGACCGTCTCTACTTCGAGCCGCTCACCGTCGAGGATGTGCTCTCGGTGGTGGAGAAGGAAGAGCCGGTCGGTGTGATCGTCCAGCTGGGAGGGCAGACTCCCCTCAACCTGGCCGGCGCCCTCGCCGAGTGGGGGGTGCCGGTTGCCGGGACCCCGCCGGAGGCCATCCGGATGGCCGAGGATCGGGAGCGGTTCTCGGCCCTCTGCGCCGAGCTGGGGATTCCCCAACCCCCCCACGGGGTGGCCCGCTCGGTGGCCGAGGCGGAGGACGTGGTCGATGCGATCGGCCTGCCGGTCTTGGTGCGGCCCTCCTACGTGCTGGGTGGGCAGGCGATGCGGGTGATCTATGCGGTCGAGGATCTGGCGGCCTATTTCGACCGGCGCGAGGACGGGCAGGCCCCGGTGCTCGTCGATCGGTTCCTGGAGGCGGCCACCGAGGTCGACGTCGACGCCGTCTTCGACGGTCGGGAGCTCCTGGTGGGAGGCATCATGGAGCACGTCGAGGAGGCCGGCATCCACTCGGGCGACTCCGCCTGCGTCGTGCCGCCGCCCGGCGTCTCCGAGATCGCCCAGAAGCGGATGCTCGCCCATACCGAGGAGCTGGCCCACGCCCTGGGAGTGCGCGGGCTCCTCAACGTGCAATACGCCGTGCGGGGCGACGAGGTGTTCGTGCTGGAAGCCAACCCCCGGGCCTCACGGACGGTGCCCTTCATCTCCAAGGCGATCGGGGTGCCCCTGGCCAAGGTGGCGGCCCGGGTGATGCTTGGGTCGAGCCTGGAGGAGCTGCGGGCCGAAGGCCGCCTGCCGGTGCCCCAGCGGGGTGCCTTCGTAGCGGTCAAGGAGCCGGTGCTCCCCTGGGACCGGTTCCCAGAGGCCGACGCGGTTCCGGGCCCCGAGATGCGGGCCACCGGCGAGGTGATGGGAATCGCCCCCGACCTGGGGACCGCCTATGCCAAGGCCCTGCTGGCGGCCGGGCACGCCCTCCCGACCGGCGGGACGGTGTTCTTCTCGTTGGCCGACCGTGACAAGTTGGCCGGCCTGGATGTGGCCCGGGCTTTCGTCGAGCTGGGCTTCCGGCTCCTGGCGACCGAGGGCACTGCCCGCCATCTGTCCGCCAATGCCCTGCCGGCGGTGGCGGTCGACAAGGTAGGGGAGGGGCCGTGGGACCCGCTCCGCCTCATCTCGGATGACATGGTGCAGATGGTGGTCAACACCCCGCGGGGTCGGCGGGCCCGGGGCGACGGCCGCCTGATCCGCCGGGCGGCGCTGGCCCAGGGCATCCCCTGTATCACGACACTCGCCGGCGCCCGGGCGGTGGCAGACAGCATGTCCGGGGGGGCGGGAGGAGCCCCTCAGGTGCGCAGCCTCCAGGATTGGCACCGCCGCCGGGCCCCCCAAGAGGAACCGGGGGGTTTGGGGGGCCATGGTGGCCCCCAACGGTCGGTGGCGGCCGCCGGTGACGACCGCCGCCGGGCCCCCCAAGAGGAACCGGGGGGTTTGGGGGGCCATGGTGGCCCCCAGCGGTCGGGGGAGGCCGCCGGTGACGACCGCCGCGGGGCCCCCCAAGAGGAACAGTGGACCTGACCACCAGGCTGGGTCCCCTCGAGCTGCGCACCCCGCTGGTGGCGGCTTCGGGCACGGTGGGGTCGGTGGTGGATTTCGCACCCGTGGGGGCACTTGGGGCCTACGGGGCGGCAGTGGCCAAATCGGTGAGTGGCGATCCGTGGGCGGGCCGTCCGGAGCCTCGCCTGGCCCCGGCCGGAGCCGGGATGCTCAACGGCGTGGGTATCCAGAACCCGGGCATCGACCACTGGGTGGACGAGGTCGGTCCACGTCTGGGCCAGGCAGGCGTCCTGGTGTGGGGATCGGCGGTCGGCACCAGGTTCGAGGAGTACTGCCGGGTGGCCAAGGGTTTGGAGGGCGCCGGGGTGCAGGCGGTGGAGCTCAACCTATCGTGCCCCAACCTGGAGAGCGGGTTGATGTTCGCCCTCGATCCGGCCGCCGCGAGAGAGGTGGTGGCCGCCGTGCGAGGCTCGGTGCAGATCCCTATCGGCGCCAAGCTGTCGCCCAACGCGGCGGATATCGTGGCGGTGGCCACCGCCTGCATGGAAGGGGGCGCCGACTGGCTGGTGCTCACCAACACCATCTGGGGGGCCGGCTTCGACGTGGAGACGGGTCGCCCGCTGCTCTCCGGCGTGGTGGGCGGCTACTCGGGAGCACCCCTCAAGCCGATCGCCATCCGCAGCGTCTGGGAAGTGCGGCGGGCGCTGCCCCAGGCTCCCATCCTCGGATGCGGGGGGGTGCGAAGCGGTGCAGACGTGGTCGAGTACCTCCTGGCAGGAGCTCAGGCGGTGGGACTGGGGACGGTGCATTTCGCCGAGCCTCGAGCCGGGAGGCGTATCCTGGCCGAGCTCCGGGCTTACTGCCGAAGGCACCGTCTCACCAGGGTGGCCGAACTGATCGGCGGCCCGTGAGCGGGCCGCTCCCCGAGAACCCCATCCTTCTCGCCCTGGACGTGGAGAGCGCCGAGCGGGCGGTGCGGCTCGCCAAGGCGGTGGCCCCCCATGTGGGCGGGTTCAAGGTGGGCCTCGAGCTGCTCATGGGGCCGGGACCGGCCACGGTGGCGGCCCTCGGGGCGCTCGGCAAGCCGGTCTTCGCCGACGCCAAGCTGCACGATATCCCGACCACGGTGGGCAGGGCCGCCTACCAGCTGGGCAGGCTGGGGACGCGCTGGGTGAGCGTGCACGGCGCAGGAGGCCGGGCCATGCTGGAGGCGGCCGAGGAAGGCCTGACCGAGGGAGCGGGTGGGCGCCCGGCCGGGCTGCTGGCGATCACCGTGCTCACCAGCCTCTCCGCATCACACCTTGCCGATGCCGGCTTGCCCAGCCCGGGGAAGCTCACCGCCCGACTGGCCCGCCTGGCCGGGGAGGCGGGTTGCGAAGGGGTGGTCTGCTCGCCCCGGGAGCTTCGGGTGGTGGCCGACGTGGCCCCGGGCCTCCGCAGGGTCACTCCGGGCATCCGCCCTGCGGGGACGGACGCGGATGATCAGGCTCGCACGGCTACTCCCGGAGAGGCGCTGCGACACGGCGCCGATCTGCTGGTGGTGGGCCGGGCGATCACCGGGGCACGCGACCCGGTCGAGGCGGCCGCCGAGCTGGCGAGGACGGTGCTGGCGGACCGCTGATGAATCCTCGGTGGCCGGGGGTTGGCTTGATAGAGTCCTCCCGACGAGAGGAGGAGGAATGACGACGCAACCCCCGCGTTTGACCCCCGACCAGCGCAAGGCGGCCCTCGCCAAGGCGCAGCAAGCCCGCCGAGTCCGGGCCGAGCAAAAGGAGCTGCTCAAGACAGGATCGGTCGGCCTGAGAGAGCTCTTCCGGCGGGCCGACGAGAACGACCTCATCGCCGGCATGAAGATCGACTCGGTACTCTCATCCCTCCCCGGGGTGGGCAAGGTGAGGGCCAAGCGAGCGCTGGAGAGCCATGGGATCGCAGAGAATCGGCGGATCCGCGGGCTCGGCGCCCGCCAGCGGGAGTCGCTCCTCAGAGAGTTCTCCTAGCAAGCTCGTCGTGATCACCGGCCCCTCCGGGGCCGGCAAGGGAACGGTCGTCGATGCCCTGGCCGAGCGGCTGCCCTTCCACCTCTCCGTCTCGGTGACCACCCGCGACCCCCGTCCCGGCGAGGAGGAGGGCGTCGACTACCGCTTCGTCGAGCGCCCCGAGTTCGAGCGGATGGAGGCCGCCGGGGAGTTCTTGGAGACGGCCCTCTACAACGGGGAGCTGTACGGCACGCCGCGGGCGCCGGTCGAGGAGCATCTGGCCCGCCGAGAGCATGTGGTGCTCGAGATCGAGCTGAACGGGGCCAGGCAGGTGAAGTCGGCCTATCCGGAGGCGGTGGTGATCTTCGTGACCGCCCCCTCCGAGGCGGAGCTCCGGCGGAGGCTGCGGGGACGGGGGGACGAGGAGGAGGACATCCGCCGGCGGCTGGAGATCGCCCGGGCCCAGCTCGACCTGACCCACCTCTTCGACCACGTCGTCGTCAACGACTGGGTGGATCGGGCGGTGGAGGAGATCCTGCGTATACTCTCTGTTGAACAGAGGGATCCCTCCCCCTAGCCCCCTCCCAAAGGGAGGGGGAGTGCAGGTTCTGATGATCGATCCACCCATCGAAGACGTCTTGGACAAGGTCGACGGGCGCTTCACGCTGGTCGTGCTGGCTGCCCGGCGAGCTCGCCAGATCAACGCCTATTTCAACCAGCTGGGCGAGGGCCTGGGCCACTACGTCCCGCCTCAGGTGCACTCGCTCTCCCGCAAGCCCCTGACCATCGCCCTCGAGGAGATCGCCGAGGGCAAGGTGGGCTTCGAGCCCTCCGAATAAGCCACGTGCTGGCCGGTCGTCGCATCGTCCTCGGCGTAACGGGGGGTGTGGCCGCCTACAAGTCGGTGTATCTGGCCCGCCGCTTGGTGGAGGCCGGAGCCGAGGTTCGCACGGTCATGACCCGGAGCGCCCAACGATTCGTCGGTGCGCAGAGCTTCTCGGCCGTCACCGGCCATCCGGCTGAGAGCCGCCTGTTCGCAGGGCGCACCCCCATTCCCCATACCGAGCTGGCGCGCTGGGCGGAGGCGGTGGTGGTGGCCCCGGCCACCGCCAAGCTGCTCGCCAAGCTGGCCCACGGCCTTTCCGACGACCTGCTCACCACCACCCTGCTGGCCACCAGAGCTCCGGTTCTGCTCGCCCCGGCCATGCACACCGAGATGTGGGAGCACCCGGCCACCCGTCGCAACCTGGCCCGTCTGGAAGAGGACGGCTACACACTCGTGGGCCCGGCAGTGGGCGATCTGGCCGGGGGCGACGAGGGGACCGGCCGGATGGTGGAGCCCGAGGAGATCGTGGCCGCTCTGACTGTGATGCTGCGAGGCGATCTCGAGGGGTGGCGGGTCCTGGTGACGGCCGGCGGAACCCGCGAGCCGATCGACCCGGTCCGCTACATCGGCAACCGGTCGTCCGGGAAGATGGGCCACGCCATCGCCGCCGAGGCGGCCCGGCGCGGAGCGCAGGTGACGTTGGTGACCAGCGCCTCGGCCCCCCCGGCCGGAGTGGAAATCGTGACCGTCGAGACTGCCGCCGAGATGGCCGGGGCGGTGTGGGGCCGGGTGGCTCACCACGACGTCCTGGTGATGGCGGCCGCGGTGGCCGACTTCCGTCCCAAGGAGCCGTCGGGTGAGAAGCTTCGGCGCACCGCCGGGCCTCCCGAGCTCATCCTGGAGCCCACTCCGGACATCCTGTCGGAGGTCACCGAGCGAGCGGAGAGGCCTTTCGTGGTGGGGTTCGCGGCCGAGTTCGGCAGCCTGGCAGAGGCGGTCGAGAAGGTACGGGCCAAGCGGGTCGACCTCTTGGTGGCCAACGACGTTTCCCGGGAGGAGTCCGGCTTCGGGTCCGACACCAACTTGGTGACCCTGGTGCTTCCGGACGGCCGAATGGAACCCTGGCCCCTGCTAACCAAGCGGGCGGTGGCCCAACGCCTCTGGGACCGCATCGCCGAGATGCGGGGCTGACCGGGCGCCGGCGGCCCCGAGCCTTATACTCTCTGCCCAATGCGCTCCTACTTCACCTCCGAATCAGTCACCGAAGGCCACCCCGACAAGGTGGCCGACCGTATCTCCGACTCGATCCTCGACGCCATGTTGGCCGAGGATCCGCACAGCCGAGTGGCCTGCGAGACCATGGTGACCACCGGCCTGGTGGTGGTGGCCGGGGAGATCACCAGTGCCGCCCGCCCCGACCTGGTGGGGGTGGTGCGGAGGACCATCGATGACATCGGCTACCGATCCCCCGAGGACGGCTTCGCCGGCCAGACCTGCGGGGTGATGGTGGCACTGGACCGCCAGAGCCCCGAGATCGCCGCCGGGGTGTCCGCCTCCGCCGAGCTCAGGGATGCCTCCCAGGATCCCTACGACGAGTTGGGAGCGGGCGACCAGGGCATGATGTTCGGCTTCGCCGTTGACGAGACGCCCTCCTTCATGCCGATGCCCATCGACTTGGCACACATGCTGGCCCGGCGGCTGGCGGAGGTGCGCAAGCACGGAGAGCTTCCCTACCTCCGGCCCGACGGAAAGACGCAGGTGACGGTGCAATACCTCGACGGGAGACCGGAGCGGGTATCGAGAGTGCTGATCTCGGCCCAGCACCAGGGAGATGTGGACCTGGAAGGGACGCTGATCCCCGACCTGTGGAAGCAGGTGGTGGCGCAGGCGGTCGATCCGGAGCTGCTCGACGACGACACCGATTTTCTGGTCAACCCGACCGGGCAGTTCGAGCTGGGAGGCCCTCAAGCCGACACGGGCCTGACCGGCCGCAAGATCATCGTCGACAGCTACGGCGGAATGGGGCGACACGGAGGGGGCTGCTTCTCCGGCAAGGATCCCACCAAGGTCGATCGCTCCGGCGCCTACGCGGCGCGCCATGCCGCCAAGAACATCGTGGCGGCCGGCCTGGCCACCCGCTGCGAGCTACAGCTCTCGTACGCCATCGGCCGGGCCCGCCCCTTCTCGGTGCAGCTCGACACGTTCGGGACCTCACCGGTCGATCCCGCCAAGCTGGAAGCCCTGGTCGAGGAGTTCTTCGACTTCCGCCCGGCCGCCATCATCGACCGGCTCGAACTCCGGCGCCCCATCTATGCGGCCACCTCGGCCTACGGCCACTTCGGGCGGGAAGAGCCCGAGTTCACCTGGGAAGCCACCGACCTGGCCGACGACCTGGCCCGGGCCGCCTCCGACCTCTGAGCCCTCCCTTCTTGTGACACTTATCCACCTCTGAGGTGGCTAACCGTCACGAGAACAAGCCAATCGTGCAGGTGGTGCCCGACCTGCCGACCTTCGCGGTAGACGACGGCTTCGCCTATCGCCTGCCCGAGTCGCTGGCGAGCGAGGTGCAGGTTGGCTCGATGGTCCGCGTCCCGCTGTCGGGCCGGCGGGTGCGGGGCTACGTGGTGGCGATGCGGGAGGGGGACGCCCGCGGGCTCAAAGACGTGGTGAGTGTCTCCGGCGAGCTGCCGGTGTTCACGCCCAAGCTGCTCGAGACGCTCCGCTGGTGCGCCCTGCACTACGTGGCTCCGCTGGCCGTCCTCCTACGGAGAGCGGCCCCGGCCGGCATCCCGAGAGATACGAGCGGGGATCCGCCACCACCCATGGGGGAGGTTCCGGCGGGTCCGGCGCCGCGTCTCAGCGAGGCGTCGGCCTCGGGCCGCCACGTTCGGCCCCAGTATTTGCTGGCACCGGGGGGATGGGAAGAGCTGGCCGTGGCGACGGCTGCGCCGGTCCTGGCGGCCGGTCGTTCGGCGATGGTGGTGTCGCCGACGGCCGCCGAAGCGGAGGCGGTGGCGGCGGTGGCGCGCCGGATGGTCGGAGAGCGTCCCCTCCTGGGCCTCTCGGAGCACCCAGATCGGGAGCAGACCGCCGCCTGGGTGCGGGCCCACCTCACGCCGGGTTCGCTCGTGGTGGGTACCCGGGGGGTGGCCCTCTGGCCGGTGGCCGGCTTGGCGTTGGTGATCGTGCTGGACGAAGGAAGGCGGGGGATGAAGGAGAAGCAGACTCCCACCGTGCACGTGCGAGAGGTGATCCGTCGCCGGGCGGTCGTGGAGCGATTCAATCTGCTGTTCGTGGGCCGGGTACCCACCATCGAGCTCCTGGCGACAGGCGTGGAGGTGGTTCGCCTCCCGGGACGAACCTGGCCGCTGGTGGAGGTGGTCGACAGGAGGGACGACCCGCCGGGCAGTGGTCTGATCAGCGATCGGGCTCGTATGGCGCTGCACCTGGGCGTCAACAAAGGCGGGAGGGCGTTCGTGTTCACCCACCGACGGGGATACGCGCCGGCGTTCCGCTGCGCCGCATGTCGGACGCTGCGGCGCTGCCCGGCTTGCGGTGCCCGACCCGAGCGAGGTGATGCCTGCCCTCGATGCGGAGGCTCCCTGGGCCCGTGCGCCGCTTGCGGGTCAGGGCGCTTCGAGCCCCTGGGGGCCGGGGTGGGCCGGGTGACCGAGGAGCTCCGGCGGGTGCTGGGCCGCGACCGGGTCGGGGAGGTGGCATCCGGCGCCCCGGTGATGGTGGGAACGGAGCGGGATCTGGTGGCCGTGCCGCCGGTACGCCTGGCGGTGGCGGTGGACGCCGATGGCCTCCTCCTCGCCCCCAACTACCGGGCAGGCGAAGAGGGCTTGCGCCTGCTCGCCCGGCTGGTCGGGACGGTGGAGGCGGGGAGGGGGCGGCGATCGATCGTGCAGACCGCCCAGCCCGAGCACCCGGTCATGGCCGCCCTGCGCCGGGGTGACCCGCTTCCCTACCTGCATGAGGAGCTGGAGGGTCGGGCGGCTCTGGGCTTTCCGCCCGCCGGACAGCTCATCGTCCTCGAAGTGGGCGAGCCTCCCCCCGACGCTGATGCCCGATTGCGCAAGGCCGTGGGGACAAGGGGATCGGTGCTGGGCCCGGCCGAGCGGCGGGGCCGGACTCGCTGGCTGATCCAGGGAAGCTCGTTGGAGGGCGCCCGGGGGGCCTTGCGGCCCCTCGTCCAGCACTTGCGAGAGTCAGGGGCGCGAGTGCACGTCGACGTCGATCCGCTGGATCTTTGAGTCCTTTGGACCGGATTCTGGGGTCTTCCGGCTGAGTGACGAACCGGGACCGGCCAGGCACCTCCGTTCTATCCTCGCCTCCGGATGACCACCTACCCCATTCGGACCTTCGGAGACCCCGTGCTCCGCGCCAGGGCCGAAGAGGTCGTCGAGGTCGACGGCGGGATTCGTCGGCTGGCCGAGGACATGCTGGCAACCATGTACGAGGCGCCCGGGGTCGGGCTGGCCGCCCCGCAGATCGGAATCCTCAAGCGGGTGATCGTCTTCGACATCGGTGAAGGGCCCGAGGTGATGGTGAACCCGGTGCTGTTGGAGGCGTCGGGGGAGTGGACCTACGAGGAGGGATGCCTCTCGGTGCCGCAGAGATTCTGGTCCATCACGCGGCCCGGCTTCGTGAGGGCCCGGTGTCTCGATCGCCACGGCAACGAGGTGGACTATGCCGGAGACGAGCTCCTGGGCCGAGTCCTGCAGCATGAGATCGACCACCTGGACGGAAAACTCCTGCTGACGCGCCTGACCCGACCTCAACGCAAAGAGGCGATGCGGCAGCTGCGGGAGGAGTGGCTCGGCCCCTCCGCAAAGCGGTGATCCGGGCGGTCTTCCTCGGCACGCCGGCGGCGGCCCTTCCCTCGCTGGCCGCGCTGGTCGAGGTGGCCCACGTCTCGCTGGTGGTCACCCGCCCCGACCGGCCGCGAGGCCGTTCGGGCCGCCCCCAGCCCTCTCCCGTCAAGCAGATGGCGCTTCGGCTCGGCCTGCCGGTCGCTCAGCCTCACAAGGCCGCCGAGCTGGCCGGGCGCCTGGCGGAGGAGCGCCCGGATGTCGGGGTGGTGGTCGCCTACGGACTGATCCTTCCTCCCGACATTCTGGCCCTCCCGGCCCACGGTCTCCTCAACGTGCATTTCTCGGAGCTGCCCCGCTGGCGAGGAGCGGCTCCCGTGGAGCGGGCCATCCTGGCGGGTGACCCGAAGACCGGCGTGGCCCTGATGGTGATGGAGCAGGGGCTCGATACCGGCCCGGTGATCGCCCGGGCCACGACTCCCATCTTTCCGGACGAGACGGCCGGTGACCTGACCGAGCGGCTGGCGCGCATGGGGGCGGCAGTGCTGCAGCGCAGCCTCGCCCCTTATCTGGCCGGGGAGCTGATACCCGAGCAGCAGGATGAGGCCCAAGCCACTCCCGCTCCCAAGGTCACCGTCGACGAGGCTCACATCGACCCAGCGGCCGGAGCCGAGGCTGTGCTGCGGGCGGTGCGGGCGTTCAATCCCCGCCCGGGGGCTTGGGGGCTGGTGGAAGGTGTCCGCTTCAAGGCTTGGGAGGCCCGAGCCTCCGCAGGTGAGCGGATGAGAGCAGGCGCGCTCGAGTGGCGGGACGGCCGGCTCCTGCTGGGGACCGCCGACCGCCCGGTCGAGCTCACGGAGGTCCAACCGGCCGGGCGGAGCCGCATGTCCGGACGCTCCTGGGCCCTGGGGCGAAGAGGGGCAGCGGCCCGGCTGACCTAGGGCTCCAATAGCCGTCCCCTACACTTTCCGATGTGCAGAAGCCTGCTCGGATCGCCCCTTCCCTGCTGGCGGCGGACTTCTCCCGGCTGGCCGAGGAGGTGGCCCGGGTGGAGCCTTTTGTCGACCTCCTGCACGTCGACGTGATGGACGGCCACTTCGTGCCCAACCTCTCCTTCGGCATGCCGGTCATCCAATCTCTCCGGAAGGAGACCTCGCTCTACTTCGACTGCCACCTGATGACCACCAACCCGGACGCCTACCTGAAGGAGATGAAGGAGGCCGGTGCGGACCTGGTCAGCATCCACATCGAGGCCTGGCCCGATCCGACCGAGCTGGCGTTGTCCGCCCGGGAGCTGGGACTCGACTTCGGCCTGGTCCTCAGCCCGCCGACGCCCTTCGAGGCTGCGGCGCCTTTCGTGGAGCTGGCCGACCTGGTGCTGGTCATGTCGGTGCACCCCGGCTTCGGAGGCCAGGAGTTCATTCCAGAGGTGCTCGACAAGGTGCAGCGAGCCCGGGAATGGGTTGATTCACGCGGGTTGAAGACCGATATAGAGATCGACGGCGGCATCACCGCGGAGACGGCGCGCCTCGCCCGGCAGGCCGGTGCGGACGTGTTCGTGGCCGGGACCGCCATCTTTCGGTCGGAGGACCCGGTGGCGGCCGTCCGCCGGCTGCGGGAGGCGCTGGAAGAGAAGGAGTAGATGGCCGAGCGGATCCTGATCGCCGACGACGACCCGGACATCGTCCAGTTCGTGCGAGTCAACCTGGAGCTGGAGGGCTTCGAGGTGGAAGCCGCTCTCGATGGCGGCGAGGCCCTGGCCAAGATCCTCTCCGCCCCGCCGGACCTGGTGCTGCTCGACGTCATGATGCCGGAGATGGACGGGCTCGGGGTGTTGCGGAGGCTCCGCACCCGTCCGGCCGCCGCCAACGTGGCGGTGATCCTGTTGACTGCCAAGGCGCTCCCCGAAGACCGGGTGGAGGGGTTGGAGCTCGGGGCGGACGACTACATCACCAAGCCCTTCGACCTCGAGGAGCTGATCGCTCGTGTGAAGACGGTGCTGCGTCGGGCCAAGACCATGCGGGACATGTCCCCGCTCACCGGCCTGCCGGGCAACTTCCGGATCTCGGAGGAGTTGGAGGAGAGAGTGGCCTCCGGGCAGACCTTCGCCTTGGTGCACGCCGACTTGGACAACTTCAAGCCGTTCAACGACCACTACGGGTTCATGCGGGGCGACCAGGTGATCAAATATCTGGCCCATTCCCTTCTGGAGGGAGCTGCCGAGGTGGCCGACCCCGACGCCTTCGTCGGCCATATCGGAGGGGACGACTTCGTGGCGGTGGTCGACCCGAGCAAGGTGGAGGACTTCTGCAAGGCGGCCCTACGCATCTTCGACGATGGGGTCCTCGACTTCTACGACACCGCCGACGCCCTGCGCGGCTACATCGAGGTGACCGATCGGCGCGGGGAACGCCACGCCTTTTCGATCGCTTCGGTGTCGATGGGAGTGGCCAGCAACTTGCACCGGAGGATCGAGACGCAATGGGAGGCCTCGGCGATCGCCTCGGAGATGAAGGAGTACGCCAAGCGCCAGGCCGGCTCGGCCTACGAGCTCGACCGCCGCGGCATCTAGGCGGAAGTTACCCCCGGTAGTCGGCTCCGAGAGCCAGTAATACCACAGCTTCCGGGCTGCTCGGCGGCTCCTACGTAGCCAGTAATATGCTTGACTTCCACTTAACCCTCGGTCTAGAATGCCGCTATGGCCAGGACTTCGGGTGCGGTGCACGTTGCCAGGATTGTGCGCAAGTACAAGGACCGGGAATACGTGTCG
>JBOGFC010000161.1:0-1993 GCA_050742155.1 Acidimicrobiia bacterium | reverse complement strand
GGCCAGCTTCAGGCCAGGCTGCAACTCCACCAGGCCGAGATCTCCGCCTCCCGCGGCCTGAAGGAGGAAGCCGAGCGGAGCCTCGAGGAGGCGTTGGCCGCGGTGGTCGCCGAGACCGACCTCCAGTTTCGAAGGGGTGTCGACCTCAGCCGGGCCTGGTTCGCCCTGGCAGCCGGCCGGCCGGAAGAGGCGTACCAAGTAGCCGTGGGCCGAGCCCACCAGGACCCTTTCGGGCACTTCGCGGTGCTGCAGACCGCCGGGCACGCCGCCCTGTGGTTGGGACGTGGTGATGCACTCCTCGAAGTCCGGGGGATGCTCGAGACGGGCCGGCGACGAGGGAGGGCGATCCGGGCCATGCTCGCCACCTTGGAGGCCGGGCTGGCGGGCACGGAGGGAGAGATCGAGCGAGCCGTGGCGGGCTTCTCGGAGGCGGCCGACCACTGGCGGGAGCTGGGCCTGACGTTCGACCTAGCCCTGACGCAGGCCGAGCTGGCGCGCCTGATCGGGTCTGAGCACCCGGCGGGACGGGCCGCCGCCGAGGAGGCCGAGCAGATCTTCACCGAGCTGGGGGCACAAGCGTTCCTGGATCTCCTGCGGGCGAGCCCTCGGGTGACGGCCCCCTCCTCGTAGCGCCCCCCCGCGCTTCTTGCGTGAGAACCCGCCGGCGGTCGGGAACTCACGCAAGAACGGGAAGAGCACGACCTACGGGCCGTTGGCGAAGACCACGCTGATGGTGACCGTGACCGCCTGGCCTCCCGGCTCGATGGGAGTGTCGGCGGCGAATTCCTCTGTCGCCCGAGCCCCCTCGAAGAAGATCGGCGGTGGGGTGGAGGAGAAGCTCTCGGTGATGGAGACCGGCTCCCCGAGGTCCACTCCCGCCAGCCCGGCGAGCTGCTCGGCCTTGGCGCGGGCATCCTCCCAGGCGGCGGTGCGGGCGGCCTCCAAGAGGGCCTGGTTGTCCTCGATGTCGAAGCGGATGCCGTGCACCACCACATCCTCCCCGGCGGCGGCGGTGGTCGCGTCGATCGTCTGGCCGGCCCGGTCCAGCGCTCGGAGCTTGGCACTCAGCACGTTCTGCACCCGGTATCCGACCAGTCTCGGCGTGTCCTGCGAGAACTCGTACTCGGGGAAGATCGAGTAGGTGCGGGTCTGGATGTCCTCGCTCACCACCCCGGCTGCCGTCAGCACGGCGATGACCTCTTCGGCCAACCGGGCCGCATCGGCGATGGCCTGGCTCGCTTCGTCCCGCAGCACGGACACACCGAGGTCGACGGTGAGGACGTCCGGAGTGCCCGTCACCTCCCCCTGCCCAGATACGGAGATCCCTCTCGGTGGGGATTGGTCTTGCTCGGGGGCCTGGGCGATCTGGGCCGGGTTGCCGGCGATCGCCTCCGTTTCCCGGGTGCAGGCGGCCCCCATCAGGGCGGTCACCACCAGCAGTGCTGCTACCGGCCGTCTCATATGTCCTCCTCGACGGTTGGACGGGAAGGGGAGGCCGCAGGTTCCAGGCTCTTCATTGGTTCTCTTGAGCGCTCCGCTGCACCTCGGTGGAAAGCTCGTCGACCAGCCCCAGCAGCTCGTTCCGCATCGTCTCCAGCGATTCCTGCACCGTCCCCACCGAGCTCTTCACGTCGGTGAGGGCCCGCCGGTTGGTGGAGAAGAGCTGGGCCAGGCCGCGCAGCCGCTGCAGACGGTCGAAGACGAGGCGCGCGTCCAGGCGGGAGGCCCCGCCGGTGGCCGACGCCTCCAGCATCCCCATTGCCCACCGGTAGGCCACCGAGATCATGGTGCCCTCGCCTTCGTCCACCACCAGTACCCGGTTCCCGTACACGCCGAAAGCGCCGACCTCGCGGGGAAAGGCTTCCTGGGCCGAGATGCAGATGGCTACCTGGGCGCGGCGGTTGGCCATGGCAGTGTCCAGCTCCTCGAGGATCCCATCTTTCCCGGTGAGAGCCAGCCGGGCCACGTTCTTGGCCTCCACCACCACCCGCTG
>JBOGFC010000160.1:0-12242 GCA_050742155.1 Acidimicrobiia bacterium | reverse complement strand
AGGGAGCTCTTGGCCAGGGGAAGCGGGGACGACGGGATTCGAACCCGCGACCTCCGGCTTGACAGGCCGGCGCGCTGAACCAGGCTGCGCCACGCCCCCGTGGAGCCGGACGAGTATACGTCAGCTGGATCAACCGCCGAGCGTACCGGCGGGATTCCTCAGCCGTGTCGGATGACCACTTTCCCGAACTGATCTCCAACGTCCAGGCGCGCCAGGGCGGCCGGCAGGTCCTGGAAATCGAAGACCTCGTCGACCAGCACGGGCACGGTGCCCCCGGCCACCAGGCCGACCACGTCGGCGAACTCGGCGTAGTCGAACATGGTGGAGCCGATCAGCTCGAGCTGCTTGAAGAAGAGAGAGGGCAGGTGAACCTCTACCTTCGTCCCGCTGGTGCCCCCACACACCACCAGCCGGCCTCCCGGGGCGAGCGACCGCAGCGACTGCTCCCACGTGGCCGGGCCCACGTTCTCGAGGAGCACGTCGGCCCCCTTGGGGATCTCTGCCTTGAGCTGCTGGGCGAACTGGCCGGCGGAGGAGAACCCCCCTGCTGCTCCGAGCTCGATGGCCCGTTCGATCTTCTCGGGTCGGGTGGACGTCACGTATACCCGGGCACCCATCGCCAGGCCGAGCAGCAGCCCGGCACTCGACACGCCCCCACCGACCCCCACCACCAGCAGGACTTCCCCGGCCTTTAAGCGGGCGCGGCGGAGCATCCGGAAGGCGGTCCCGGTGGTCAGTCCGAACGCTCCGGCCTCCTCCCACGACAGATGCGCGGGCTTGGGGAGCACGTTGGCCGCCGGGACCACCACCTGCTCGGCCAGGGTCCCCCAGCGGTGCTCGCCCAGAATCCCGTAAGACTCGCAGAAGGGTGTCTGGCCGGCCAGGCAGGCCGGGCAGCGGCCACAGGCCACCGACGGGTTGACGATCACCTGCTCGCCGACCGACACTTCATCCACGCCCGCTCCGACCGCATCCACTACCCCGGCCCCGTCGGCTCCGGCCACATGCGGCAGCTCCGGCTTGGGGAGGCCTCTCGACACCCACAGGTCGAGGTGGTTGAGGGCGGCACTCCGGAGGCGGACCCGGACCTCTTGCGGACCGGGCTCGGGCGTCTCTACCTCCTCGAGACGGAACGACTCCGGTCCGCCGACCTCGCGCATGACCCAGGCCTGCACGAAAGGGGAGGGTAGCCGGGGCGCCTAGGACCGGCCCAGACGGCGCATCTGCAGCAGCGCCAGCGCCCGCGGCGCAGGGCGGAACCCCTGCGAGGCTTCTTCGAGCCGAGCCAGCTCCTCCTCGGTCAGCACCAGGTCGGCGGCGGCGGCGTTCTCTTCCAGCTGGGCCAGGGTGCGTGCCCCGGGGATGGCCGCCACGTTGTCGTACCGGATCACCCAGGCCAGGGCCACCTGGGCAGGGCTGGCGCCGTGCGCGCCGGCCACCCGGCGAAGTGCCTCGACGAGGCCGGCCGCCCGACGCCGGTTCCCGCGCCAGGAGAGCGGATTGACCGGGTTCCAATCCCGGAGGCCACCGGGACGGGCCCCGCTCGCGTAATTGCCGGTGAGGAAACCCTGGGCGAGGGGGCTGTAGGCGATCACCACCCGGTCATGCGAGGCCGCATACGGAATCAGGTCCCGCTCGGCAGCCCGTGAGGCGAGGTTGTATTGGACCTGATTGCTCAGCAGCGGCGCCCCCAGCCGGCGCTCGGCCGCCTGCCAGCGACGAAGGGAGAAGTTGCTGACCCCGACCTGCCGGACCAGCCCGGTCTGCTGTACCCGGCGCAGGCCTTGCATGGTGATGTCCAGCGGCACGTGGAAGGTGGGCCAGTGGAGCTGGTAGAGGTCGATGGCCTCGGTCTGCAGGCGGCCGGCACTGGCCAAGGCGCGACGCTCGATGACCTGCGGCACCGGCCAGAAGGAGATCAGCTTGGTGGCCAGGAAGGCTCCCCGGCCACGGGTGGCGGCGCCTACGATGAGCTCGGAGCGACCGTTTCCGTAGACCTCGGCCGTGTCGATGAGGTTGATCCCCAGCTCCAAGGCCCGTTCGGCGATGCGGAGGGCCTCCCACTGGGCGTAGTTCTCACCGTAGCCCCACTCGGCGGAGCCGAACTGCCAGGTCCCGAGGCCGATCACCGACACTCGCACTCCACCGACCTCGACGTAGCGCATGTCAGGTCTGCTCCGGCGAGCCTTCTCCGATGGGCGGGTCCTTCGACCAGGGGAAGACGATCCACCGGTCGGTGCGTCGCCACACGTAGTGGCAGCTCACCACGCTCCTCGGCTTCTCATAGAGGACCGCCGTGCGGACCTCTGCCACCGACTCCCGGCACACCTTCTCGACCAGGGCCAGGGTGTGGCCCGTATCGGCGACATCGTCGGCGATGAGCAGCTGACGGTCGGAAAGGTCGACCATGGAGAGCGGGGGCGGCAGGATCACCGGGAACTCCTTGCGGATGCCCTCTCCCGTGTAGTACTCCACGTTGATCAGGTGGAGGTTCTTCACCCCCAAGGCGTAGGCGAGCTGGGCCGCCACGAACATCCCGCCCCGGGCGATGGAGAGGATGATGTCCGGCCGATATCCGTCCTCGTGGATCGAGCGGGCCAGCTCGAGGGCTCCTCGGCCGAACTCCTGCCAGCTGAGATGCTCGCGCCCGCCATCGCCGGCGTCCTGGCGCGCATTTCTCGCGCCATAGCCCGATAGTTGCGCGCCAGAAGCCTCGGTCATCCGCCCAACCCTACGATGTCCTGCGGGCGGACCGGGACTCTGTGGAGCGCTCGCCCGGTGGCGGCCCGGATGGCGGCTACCACCGCCGGGGTGGAGCTGATGGTGGGGGGCTCGCCGACTCCCTTGGCCCCGAAGGGTCCCCAGGTATCCCCCTGCTCGATGAGGACCGCCTCGACCTCCGGGGCGTCGAGAAAGGTGGGCAGCAGGTAGTCGGTGAAGCTCGGGTTGAGGATCTTGCCGCCGGTGAGCACCAGCTCCTCCATGACCGCCAGGCCCACTCCCTGCATGATGCCTCCCTCGATCTGGCCCAGCACCGCCGCCGGGTTGATCGCCTTTCCCACGTCCTGGGCGGTGTCCACCTGCACTACTCGCACCAGGCCCAGTTCGCAGTCGACATCGACCACCGCTCGGTGAGCGGCCACCGCGAACCCGGCGTGAACCCGTCCCTGGCCCTCTTGGTTGGGCTCCTCGGTGGGAGGGTGGCGGAAGCGCTCGTGGTGCTCCATCGGCCCTTCGGCGCACAGCTCGTCGAGGGTCATGATCAGTGTCCCGTCCTTGGTGATCCCCTCGTCGGTGAGGTCATCGCCTCCCGTTTTGGCCAGTGCTTTCTGGCGTGCGCCCAGGGCGGCGGCCAGCACGGCCCCACCCGTCATCTGCGTCTGGCGGGAGGCCGAGGTCGACCCGGCCGAGCCCATCTGGGAGGTGTCGTCGAAGATCACCGCTACCTGCTCCAGGCCCAGGGCGCTGCGGGCGATCTGCTGGACGATCGTCACCAGGCCTTGCCCCACCTCGGTGGCGGCCGTGTGCACCTCGGCGCCGGACGGGGTGATCACCACCCGGGCCTCGGAGTAGTCGTCGAAGCCTTCCGAGAAGGCGAGGTTCTTGAAGCCCACCGCATAGCCGACCCCTCGCCGCACCGCTGAAGAAGGGGTGGTGAGCCCGGTACCTCCCGGTAGGTGGCGGGGGTCGGCTTCCCCCTCCCCGTCCCTCCCCTGAGAGGGGAGGGTGAGAGGATCGGGAAGGGGAAGGGCGGCCACCGAGCGGATGACCTCCTCCACCGGCAGGGGTCCCTCGATCGCCTGCCCGGAGGTGGGGAGAGCCTCGCCCGAGCGGAGGGCATTGCGGAGCCGTAGCTCCAAGGGATCGAGGTGGAGCACGGCGGCCAGGCGGTCCATCTGCGCCTCGTAGGCGAAGCAGGCCTGGACGGCCCCGAAGCCACGCATCGCCCCGCAGGGCGGGTTGTTGGTGCGGGCCGCCACTCCATCGACGGCCACCGACGGGCAGCGGTAGGGGCCCACCGCGAAGTAGGCGGCGTTGGCGATCACCGCCTTGGAGGTGGAGGTGTAGGCTCCCCCGTCGAGGAGCACCTTGGCCGCCACCCGCACCAGGTTCCCTTCCCGGTCGGCCTCGTGCCGGTACCACATCCGGGCCGGGTGGCGGTGGACGTGGCCGACGAAGCTCTCCTCCCGCCCGTAGACCATCTTGACCGGCCGACCCGTGGAAAGCGCCAGCAGGCAGAGGTGCACCTGCAGGCTGAGGTCCTCCCGCGCTCCGAAGGCCCCACCCACCCCGGCCTGATGAATGCGTACCTGGTGGTCCTGCACGGCCAGGCTGGCGACCAGCTGCCGGTGGTCGACGTGCAGCCACTGGGTGGAGACATAGAGGTCGACTCCCCCCTTTCCGTCCGGGATGGCCAGGCCCGACTCGGTGCCCAGGGGGGCCTGATCCTGCATGCCCACCTCGTAGTAGCCCTCCACCACCACCTGGCCGCCCACGTCCTGGTCACCCCGGCGGATGCGGAGGTGGCGCAGGACCGCGCCCGCTCGCTCGGCCTCCTCGGGATCGACGACCGGAGGAAGCTCTTCGTAGTCGACGTGGACGCTTCCGGCGGCGAGGCGCGCCAGCTCGGGATCATCGGCTGCCACGATGGCCACCGGCTCCCCCCAATAGCGAACCGTCTCATCGGCCAGCACAGGTTGATCTGGCTCCTCCAGGCCGAAGAGGCGCCGGCCCGGGACGTCTCCGATCGTGAGCACGGCGTGCACGCCCGGCTTGGCCCGGGCCGCCGCCGGGTCGAGACGGCCGATGCGGGCATGAGCGTGAGGGCTGCGGGCCGTGGCTCCCCAGAGCATGCCCTCGGCCTGGAAGTCGGAGGAGAAGGCGAAGGCCCCTTTCACCTTGGGGATACCATCGGGACGCGTCACCGACTCCCCCACCCCACCCCGGACCCGTGTGGTGAGGATGGTGGTCAAGACCCCCTCCCCGTCCCTCCCCCATAGGGGGAGCGAGAAGCCGCCGCCAGCGCTTCGAGCCCCCGCACGATCGCCCCGTAGCCGGTGCAGCGGCAGATGTTGCCGGCGAGGGCCTCGCGGATGTCCTCCCGGCTGGGAGACGGGTTGCGACGGAAGAGCTCGGCGGCCGCCACCACCAGCCCGGGCGTGCAAAATCCGCACTGCACACCCCCCGCCTCCAGGATGGCCGCCTGCACGGGGTGAAGCTCCTCCTCGGCTGCCAGGCCCTCGATGGTGATGACCTTGGAGCCTTCGGTGTCGGCGGCCATCACCAGGCATGAGCAGACCAGCTCACCATCCAAGACCACCGAGCAGGAGCCACATTCACCCTGCTCGCAGGCGTTCTTGGAGCCGGGCAGACCCAGGCGCTCTCGGAGCACGAAGAGCAGGCTCTCGGAAGAAGAGAGGGGCGCTTCCATCTCTCGGCCGTTGACGGTCAGGTGCACGATCACGCCAGGCACCTCTCCAGCAGCCGCCGAGCCAGGATGCCGGCGGCGTGTCGTCGATAGTCCTCGGTGGAGCGGTGGTCGGTGATGGGCCGCACCTCCTCGGACACGAGCCGGGCGAATTCCTGCCGGGCGGCCTGGGAAGGTCGCAGCTCGGCCGAGATCATCTCCTCCGCTCGTCGGGGACGGAGCGGCACCGGTCCCGCCGCCCCTAGGGCCAGTTGGGTCGTCCCGTCCTCGTCTCGCACCAGGCAGCCGGAGACGAGGGCGATCACCATGGCGTTGCGGACCCCTACCTTGCCGAAGGCCTGCCGGGAGGGAACTCGCTCGGGGAGCTCCACCCCGGTGATCAGCTCCCCGGGAAGGCGGGTGGTTCGCTTCGGCCCGACGAGGAACTCGTCCCAGGGCACTCGTCGTCGTCCGGCCGTCGAGGCCAGCTCGACCAGGGCGTCCAGGGCGGCCAGGAAGGGAAGGGCGTCGCCGGCCGGGCTGGCGGTGCCCAGGTTGCCGCCCAGCGTGCCGGCGTTGCGGATCTGCGGCGATCCCACCGTGCGGGCCGCCTGCGCCAGCGCCGGGAGGGAGCCCTCTTCCATCCGGCGGTAGGTGACCCCGGCCCCGATAAAGGAGCCATCCCACTCCTTGAGCTCCTCCACCCGGCGCAGGGCGATCACCGCCTCCGGCCGGCGACGTCCGAAGTTGACCTCCACCATGAGGTCGGTGCCGCCGGCCAACAGGGTCGCCTCCGGGCGCTCACTGAGAGCCTCGAGCGCTTCTACGAGGCTGCGGGGCCGCTCGATCTGCAACGCACCTCCTTGCGGGTTGGAGGAGGAGATTACCCAGGCCGCCACCTCGCGATTTCACAGCCTGAAGGGCGAAGCACGCTCGCCTTGCGCAGGTCTACGCTCAGGCTTCTTGGCGCCGAGGGAGGAGGGATCATGTTGAGACGATGGTGGGTGGCCTGGGTTCTGGCAACGAGCCTGGTGGCGGCGGCCTGCACCACGGGCGGGGGAACCGAGGCGACGGGCGGGCCGGCCACCACCGCCGCCGGTGAGGCCGGTGGAGAGGGAGTGCGGGCGGCCTTCGTGTACGTGGGGCCGATCGGCGACGCCGGGTGGACCTGGGCGCACGATCAGGGACGCCTCTTCCTGGAGGAGAACATGCCTGAGGCGGAGACCACCTTCTTGGAGAGCATTCCCGAAGGCGCCGAGTCACAGCGGGTCTTCGAGGACCTGGCCGTCGACGGCTGGAACCTCATCTTCGGGACCTCCTTCGGCTACATGGACCCCATGCTGGCGGCGGCCGAAAGCTATCCGGATACCGTCTTCGAGCACGCCACCGGCTTCAAGACGGCCGGGAACATGGGCACCTACTTCGGCGCCGCCGAGGAAGGGCGCTACCTGACCGGGCTGGTGGCCGGCAGCGTCACCGAGGTCGACCTGATCGGCTACGTGGCCGCCTTCCCCATCCCCGAGGTCCTGCGGGGCATCAACGCCTTCACGCTCGGCGTGCGGGAGGTCAACCCTGAGGCGCAGGTGCAGGTGGTGTGGACCTCGACCTGGTTCGACCCGGCCATCGAGCGGCAAGCATCGGAGACCCTGCTCGACACCGGTGCCGACGTGGTGAGCATGCACCAGGACTCCCCCGCCACCGGCGAGGCGGCCGAAGAGGCCGGCGCCTACTGGGTGGGCTACAACTCCAATATGGAGCAGTTCGCCCCCGAGGCCTGGCTGACCGCCAGCGTCTGGGACTGGGGGCCCTACTACTTGCAGACCGCCCAGCAGGTGGCCGATGGGAGCTGGCAATCGGACCAGTTCTACGGCGACATGGCGAGCGGGATGGTGGACTTGGCACCGTTCGGGGCGGCGGTCCCCGATGACGTCCAGGGGCTGGTCGAGGGTCGCCGGCAGGAGATCACGGACGGCAGCTTCGAGATTTTCGCCGGACCCATCAGTGACCAGGACGGCAACGTCGTGATCCCGGAGGGGGAGGTGGCCACCCTCGAGGAGCTGCTGGCCACCAACTACCTGGTGGAAGGGGTGATCGGGGAGATCCCGGAGGGTTAGTAGGGGCGCCCGGCGGGCGCCGCAGGATGGTTCATGGCTGATCCGGCCGCCGAGCTGCGCTCTATCGACAAGGCCTTCTTCGGAGTGAAGGCCAACGATGCGGTCGACTTCGACCTTCGTTGGGGCGAGGTGCATGCCCTGCTCGGTGAGAACGGGGCCGGCAAGTCCACCCTCTGCTCGGTGCTGGCCGGCCTCTACCGACCGGATGCAGGGAGGGTCCTGATCGAGGGCCGGGGGGTGGACCTGCGCTCTCCGGCCGACGCCCTGGCGCTGGGGGTGGGCATGGTCTACCAGCACTTCCGCCTGGTGCGCCCGTTCACGGTGGCCGAGAACCTGGCACTGGGCCATCCCGAGGCGGGTCTTCGTCTCAGCCGCCGCCGGATCGAGCGGGAGGCCGCCGGCCTGGCGGACCGCTACGGGCTGGCGGTCGATCCCCGGGCGCGCATCTGGCAGCTGTCGGTGGGCGAGCAGCAACGGGTGGAGATCCTGAAACTCGTCTACCGTCGGGTGCGCATCCTGATCATGGACGAGCCCACCGCCGTCCTGACACCGCAGGAGGCCGAAGCTCTCTTTCGGACCATCCGGCTGATGGCCGGAGAGGGCAAGGCGGTGGTCTTCGTCTCCCACAAGCTGGACGAGGTCTTGAGGGTCTCCGATCGGATCACCGTGCTGCGGGATGGCCGTCGTGTGGGCGCCATGCCGACCCAGGAGGCGGAGGCCCGCACCCTGGCTCGTCTCATGGTGGGGAGGGATCTCGACCTGCCGGAGAGGGAGTCGGTAGCCCGGCCGGGGCGAGTGATGCTCGAGGTGAGTGGCCTGCACGTCAGGGGGGACCGGGGCCACCTCTCGGTGCGGGGAGTTGATCTGGCCGTGCGGGAGGGGGAGATCGTGGGGGTGGCCGGCGTGGCCGGCAACGGCCAACGGGAGCTGGCGGACGCGCTGGCCGGGCTGCGGCGAGCATCGGCCGGACGAGTGGTGCTGGACGGGGATGACCTCACCCGGGCTGCTCCCGCCCAACGCATCCAGGCGGGCCTGGGCTTCGTGCCGGAAGACCGCCTGGGAATCGGCCTGGCCCCCGGCCTGACCGTCCAGGAGAACCTCGCCCTCAAGTCATACCGCCGCCCGCCGCTGGCGAGCGGGCCGTTACTGGCGGAGGCCGTGATGCGCCGGAGGGCGGCCGACCTCATCTCTCGCTTCGACATCCGCGGCACCCGACCCGGGCTGCCGGTGCGGCTCCTCTCGGGAGGCAACCTGCAGCGGGTGCTGCTGGCGCGCGAGATCTCAGCCCGCCCCAAGTTCCTGTTGGCCGCCTCACCCACCCGCGGCCTGGACGT
This sequence comes from Acidimicrobiia bacterium, assembly GCA_050742155.1. Lineage (GTDB taxonomy): Bacteria > Actinomycetota > Acidimicrobiia > Spongiisociales > JALYHC01 > JBOGFC01. The sequence continues at coordinate 3,387 of JBOGFC010000160.1, read as the reverse complement.
GGGCGCCACGCAGGCGGTGCGCGCCCTGCTCCTCGAGCAGCGGGAGGAAGGGGTGGCTGTGCTGCTGCTCTCGGAGGACCTCGATGAGCTGCTGGCCCTCTCCGACCGCATCCTGGTGATGTACGAGGGTCGTATGGTGGGTGAGGTCGACGCCGCCGCCGCCGATCCTGAGGAGCTGGGGCTGCTGATGGCGGGGCGTGCCCTCCCAACGGAGCCCCTCCCCCCGACCCCCTCCCCGCGGGAGGGGGAGCCAGGCCTCCCTCCCTCTGGCGGGGAGGGTGAGCCAGGCCTCCCTCCCCCTCCGGGGGAGGGTTGGGGAGGGGGTCTCCCCTGAGAAGCCGTCTCAACCTCGAGCCGCGGCCTCGCCCCTCGGCGGCGGTGTCGGTGCTCGTGGCGGGAGCCTCGGTGCTGGGAGCGCTGCTGATCGCGGGAGCCTTCCTGGCGGTGGCGGGGTACTCCCCACTGACGGTGTACGCCATCATGCTGCGGGCCGGGTTCGGCTCCTCGCGCCATCTCAGCGAGACGCTGGTCTCCGCCACCCCGCTGGTCCTCACCGGCCTAGCCGCCGCGCTGGCCTTCAAGATGCTGCTGTGGAACATCGGTGGGGAGGGGCAGCTCTACCTGGGGGCCATCCTGGCCGCCGGTACCGCCCTGGCGCTGGGTGAGGCCTCGCCGTTGGTTTCGGTTCCGCTGGTCGTCCTGGCGGGGGCGGCCGGCGGGGCACTCTGGGCGCTGCTGGCCGCCGTGCCCCGGGCCACGCTCGGCACCAACGAGATCATCACCACGCTCATGCTCAACTTCGTGGCGCTTCATCTCATGAACTACCTGGTGTTCGGGAGCGCCAGCCCCTGGCGGGACCCTCTGGCCACCAACTTCCCCCAGGGGAGGCCCATCCCGGACCCGGCCGAGCTGCCTCCGATCTGGGGAAGGCTGCATGCTGGCATCCTCATCGCCTTGGGGGTGGCCCTGCTGCTGTGGTGGGCACTTCGTTTCACGAAGTGGGGTTTCGAGGTGCGGGTGGTCGGGGACTCGGCGGCGGCCGCCCGCTACGCGGGGATCGAGCTGCGCCGCAAGCTACTGGTCGTGTTCTGCTTGTCGGGAGCGATCGCCGGGTTGGCCGGGTCCGTGCACGTCGGGGGGCTGGTGCATGCTCTGGAGCCGCGCGCCCTGGCGGTCAACATCGGCTTCACCGGGATCATCGTGGCCGCCCTGGCCCGGCTCAACCCACTCGGGGTGGTGCCGGTGGCCGTCCTCATCGGAGCGCTCAACAACGCCGGTTCCTCCCTGCAGACCGCCCGAGTCCCCATCTCGATCGTCCTCATGCTCCAGGGGGCGATCCTCTTCTTGGCGGTGGCGGGGGAGTTCCTCCTCCGCCACCGGGTGCGGCTCGTCTCCGGTGGCCGGGTCGCCGACGAGCGGGCGGAAGCGTGAACGACTCGGTGCTCATGCTGGCGCTGGCGGCGGCCATCGCCTCCGGTACTCCGCTCGTGTTCGCCACCGTGGGGGAGGTGCTGGCCGAGCGGTCGGGGGTGCTCAACTTGGGTGTGGAGGGAATGATGCTGGTGGGGGCGGTGTCGGGCTTCTGGGCAACGTACCAGACCGGCAGCCTCTGGCTGGGAGTGGTGGCGGCGCTGGCGGCAGGAGCAGCGGTGTCGGTGCTGCACGCCGTGCCGGCCATCTCTCTGGGGGTCAACCAGATCGTCTCCGGCCTGGCGCTGGCCATCTTCGGGGCCGGGCTCTCCACCTTCATCGGGCGAGCCACCTCCCCGCCGCTCGTGGGCCAGCCACCCCGGGCCGCCTTCAGCCCGCTGCTCGGAGAGGGACCGGCTGCCCTTCCCCTCGTCGGCCCCCTCCTGTTCGGGCACGACGCCTTCGTCTACCTGTCCTGGGTGCTGGTGGCGGCGGCCAGCTATTACCTGTTTCGCACCCGACCCGGCCTGGCCGCCCGGGCCGTCGGTGAGGATCCGGCCTCGGCCGACGCGGCAGGGTTGCCGGTCCGGAGGATCCGCTACCTGCATGTCCTGGCGGGTGGGGCGGCGGCCGGGGCGGGAGGCGCCTACTTCTCGCTGGCCCTGGTCCCCTCCTGGCAGGACGGGATCACCGCCGGGGCCGGTTGGATCGCCATCGCCCTAGTGATCTTCTCCTCCTGGCGGCCGTGGCGGGCTCTCTTCGCCGCCTACCTGTTCGGGGCGGTCACCAGGCTCAACTTCACGCTGCAGACCCTGGGGGCGCGGGTACCGGCCGAGTTGCTGGCCATGCTTCCCTTCCTCCTCACCATCGTGGTGCTGATCCTGGTCACCAGCGGCAGGCGGGCGCGCCTGCTGGGAGCCCCGGAGGCCCTGACGCTCGCCTTCCGGCGGGAGGAGCGCTGATCCTCATGGTGTGTGCTATGTTATGGCCATGCGATTGCACATAAGTCTGGATGAGGGACTGCTAGCGGAGCTCGACCGCCGGGTGGGAAGACGGGGACGGAGCGCCTTCATCGCCAAGATGCTGCGGCGTGCGCTCGAGGATGAACGTCGGTGGGAGGACATCGAGGCCACCTTGGGAGCGCTCGACGACGCGGGTCATGACTGGGACGACGATCCGGCCGCGTGGGTGATGGCCCAGCGCACCGGTGACCCAAGCCGGATCGGTTAAGTCCCGCAGCCGTGGCAGTCCTTCTTGACACCACCGTCCTCATCGACGCCCTGCGCGGCCGGGCCGCCGCCGACCGGGTTCGCGGCCTGCGTCGGACGGGGGAGGTTCCGTTCGTGTGTGCCATCAACGTGGAAGAGCTGTGGCGGGGGAGCTTCCCGGAAGAAGAGGGCACGCTGCGCCGTCTTCTGGCCGGCCTGCGGGTGGCGCCGCTCGGACGGGCTCAGGGTGAGATGGCCGGCAAGTGGAGACGCCGGCACGCATCACAGGGGATAACCCTATCCCAGGCTGATTGCCTGGTCGCTGCGGCGGCCGTAGGCATTGGTGCTCGCTTAGCGACGGGTAATCCTTCCCACTTTCCCATGTCCGAGCTCACACTGGAGCATTGGCCGGTGGGAGGCTGAGGATCATGCTGCCAGGAGTCTCCCGGCCGCCCGGTTGTGCCGCTCGATCAACGGTTCGATCTCCAGGGTGGCCAGCTTGCCTTCGCTGACCACGGGCCGGCCGTGCACGTAGGTGTGGTCGACCTTGACCGGGGCGCACAGGACCACGGCGGCCACCGGGTCGTGGAGGGCACCGGCGTACTCGAGCCGGCCCAGGTCGATGGCCGCGAAGTCGGCGCACTTGCCCGGCTCGAGCGAGCCGAGGTCGTTCCGGCCCAGCACTGCCGCCCCTCCCAGGGTGGCCATCTCAAGGGCCGTCCGGGGGGGGAGAAGACCCCCTCCCCGACCCTCCCCCAAAGGGGGAGGG
>JBOGFC010000159.1:0-1695 GCA_050742155.1 Acidimicrobiia bacterium | reverse complement strand
CAGCCGGGTCGAGGCCGCGCTGGCAGAGGTCATCGCCGACCTGCAATCCGAGATCCGGGACTACGCGACGGCCAACCCCAGGGTGGAAATCGAGATCAGCTGGCGTGTTGTGGACAGCACCGAGCGTCAGGACCTCTGATGGCCGCGCGCTCTCCCGTCAACGCCGGCATCGTCAACCCTGGCGCCGGCACACCGCCCGCGGTCAACCGCCGGATCATCGAGGCCGACCCGAAGACCCACGTCATGGTCCTGCTGGTGGACGAGCGGCCCGAGGAGGTCACCGACTGGCAGCGGACCGTCGAGGCCGCCGAGGTGGTGTACTCGACCTTCGACAAGCCCGCCGACCAGCACATCCAGGTGACCGAGCTGGTGCTGGAGCGGGCCAAGCGCTTGGTGGAGGCGGGCCAGGACGTGGCCATCCTCCTGGACTCGGTCACCAGGCTGGCCCGGGCCTACAACCTGGCCGCGCCGGCCTCGGGCAAGATCCTGTCCGGCGGCGTGGACTCGACCGCGCTGTACCCGCCGAAGAGGTTCTTCGGCGCCGCCCGGAACATCGAGGAGGGCGGCTCGCTGACGATCATCGCCTCGGCCCTGGTGGAGACGGGGTCCCGGATGGACGAGGTCATCTTCGAGGAGTTCAAGGGCACCGGGAACATGGAGCTGCGGCTGGACCGTCAGCTCTCCGAGAAGCGCATCTTCCCGGCCATCAACATCGAGGCCTCGGGGACCCGCAAGGAGGAGCGGCTCATGCCCAACGAGGAGCTGGCGCTCACCTGGCGGCTGCGACGGGTTCTCCACGCGCTCGACAGCGGGGCCTCGATCGAGATGCTCATCGACAAGATCCGGTCGACCAAGTCGAACGAGCAGTTCCTCCAAGAGATCGCCAAGACGGCGATGCGCGACTAGCGATGGCCGGATGGGGGGACGACCCGGTGCTCAAGGAGCTGATCGAGGCCGTCGGGGATGGCTGGAAGCCGGTCCTCCTCACGGAGGACCGGGAGTCGCCGGGCGGCCCGTTCGACGTGGTCACGGTGGAGAAGGACGGCGCCCAGCGGGAATATCGAAGCGACCACCTGCATTTCCACCGGTACGTGGAAGGATTGATGGAGGACTACGGATTGGAGTACTCGTGAAGCAGGGCATCCACCCCGACTACGTGAAGGCCGTGGTCCGGTGCTCGTGCGGGAACACCTTCGAGACCCGGGCCACCAAGCCGGAGATCCACGTCGAGATCTGCAACGTGTGCCACCCGTTCTACACGGGCAAGCAGAAGCTCGTGGACACCGGCGGCCGGGTGGACCGGTTCCGCCGCCGCTACGGCCAGAAGGCCCCGCAGGGCTCCTGAACCGAGCCGACCTCGGGCGGTGGCTGGCCGAGTACGGCCGGGCTTGGGAGACCAAGGACGCTGAGGCCGCCGCTCGCCTCTCCACCGAGGACACCACCGACCGGGAGACGCCGTTCGACGGGTCATGGCGGGCCGGGATGCCATCCGAGCGTACTGGCAGGACCAGGTTGGTCGACCGCCAGGACGACATCTCGTTCGGCTCGGAGATCCTGAACGTCGAGGGGGACCGGGCCTTCGTCCACGCGTGGGTGTCGTACCTCCGGATGCGGGACGGGCAGCGCTTTCGCCTGGACGGCGCGTTCGTGCTCGACTTCGACCCGGCCACGCGCCTGTGCCGCTCGCTCCGCGAG
>JBOGFC010000158.1:0-2900 GCA_050742155.1 Acidimicrobiia bacterium | reverse complement strand
GCCTCTGGTGGCCGCCCCAACTGTCGGGGCATCGTCGAGGTGGAAGCCGAGTCGGTCGCCTACATGGTCTGTGCCGCCCTCGGGGTCGACTCCGCCGGCTACAGCCTCCCCTACGTGGCTTCCTGGTCGGGTGGGGACATGGCGAAGGTGGCCGACACCGCCGATCGGGTGATCCGCTGCGCCCGTCATGTCATCAACAGCCTGGAACCAGAACGGGATCTCGTTTTAGACCAGGTCTCACAGCACACCCTCACCAGGGAGAAGCGGGGAGTGGCTGAGAGGCCCTTATCCGGCCCGACCGAGAGCATGCCCACGGAGGAACGCCATCGTGATCTGGAGGAGGCGCTCAGCTCGGCTGTCGCCTTCTACCAGAAACATCTCGAAGGGGAAGCCGGCGACGAGGCGCGCAGATTCCTTCAAGAACGTGGTTTGGGTGACCCCACAGCGAGTCGCTGGCAGCTCGGCTACGCCCCGGCCGCCTGGGACACCCTGGTCAACCACCTCCGAAGCCACGGCATCCCCGACGAGGTGCTCCTCGAAGCCGGCTTGGCTGGACGGGCCCGCACCGGCCGACTCTACGACCGGATGCGGAGGCGGGTCATCTTCCCCGTCTTCGACGCCGGAGGCTCGCCGCGGGGATTCGCCGGACGGCTGCTTTCGGGAGACGGGCCCAAGTACCTCAACAGTCCCGAGACCCCGCTCTACAAGAAGTCCGCTCTGCTGTATGGACTCGACCACGCCCAAGAAGCCATCGACCAGATGGGCCAGGCCATCGTCGTCGAGGGATACACCGACGCCATTGCCGCCCACCAAGCCGGATTCACCAACACCGTCGCCACCGGGGGCACTGCCCTCACCCCCCAACAGATCGAAGCCCTGCGACCCCTGGCCTCCACCCTCACCCTCGTCTTCGACGGCGACCAGGCCGGTCTGGAAGCCGCCCTTCGCGTCGGCGAGCTACCCGCGCCAGCCACATCCGGCCTAACCATCCTGGTCGCACGTTTGCCCGACGCCAACGATCCCGCCAGCCTGCTTTCCGCCGGAAGACCCGATCTATTCGGTGAGGCCCTCGAGGCGTCGATTCCCCTTGCACACCATCAGATCGACCAGATCGTGGCTAAATACGCACTCAACGAGCCCGAAGCTCTTGCTCGCGCCATCTACGCCACACGGTCGGTGATCGCCCAGATCGAGAACACGGACAACCGGGCTCAGGCCCTCGATCATCTCGCTCGACGCGTGGGTCGAAACAGAGACCTCGTCGAGCTGAGCCTTCAGCCGGAGACCCGCACCCGAGGGACCCGATTCGCCGAGCGAACGCGGGGTAGAACGCTCACATAGGTCCGCTCCCCGCAGGCTCCGGGCAGGCGGGTCGTTGACGGCAATTTCTCTAGCGCTCACGCTACACGGTCACCCTGTGGTCGCTCAGTTGATTCACACAGGTGAATCCAGCGGACCTGAGGAGTTTGTCCCGGTCGGACACAGACGGGTTATTGGCCTCGCCGCAGGTCGTGGCTGACTCCAGGCCAGGTTCTAAACGGTCGATAGAGGCACTATGAGCTGGAGATCGATCGTCCTTGCCGCCTTGGTGCTCGTAACGGCATGTGGCGACCCTTCTACCGAGCGAAGCGTTGAAAGCCGGGCTCAAGAGGCGACGACGGCAGAGGCTTGGCTTGCTACTACCACTGACTCCGTATTGCTTGTCCGATGGACCGAAGATGAGTCCGGCCAGGTCTCGGGAGTACTTCAGCTAGCACACCTGGTGGACTTCGCTGTCGAGGGAGAGTCGTTGTCGATTGATGGGATGGTCACCAATGGGACTGTCACCCTTTCGGTCGACGGGCTATTCGGAACAAGCACAACGCTGACAGGCGAGCTCTCGCGAGGGGAGCTAACCCTCTTTTGGCCCGACGAAACGGGAACGCTCCACGCCGTGCCATTCCATCGGGCTTCGATCTCGGATTACAACAACGCCGTAGCGGCACTGGAAGACGTTGGGGCCCAACAGGCCCAGGCCGCGTATGAAGCCGAGGCAGGAGGACAGGCCCTTGCCCAGGCCGACAACCGTCTTGCCTCTGCTCGAAGGCAGCTTGAGAACGCCATCCAGGGAGTGGGAGATGCACAGTCTTGGGCCGGTTACTCACTAGAGGGCGTTCGATCCACCCTGGACATTCTCCAGGAGGATGTGTCGCAACTGGAACAGACGGTTGAAGATGACCCCGAATACGCGGGCTTTGACCTAGAGGCCGCGGAGTCAACATATGCATACCTTCAGGAAGAAGCCGATTACGCCCTTGGGGCCGATTCACTCGGGGTGATTCGGGATGCACTCGCCGACGTGGAAGCTGCGATCTCGAACCTGGAGGTCGCCATCGAAGTAGTGCGGCGGGCGGAAGACATGTACCTGGGAACCGAGTTCGCGCCGTACGACGCGACAGCCGAGGTGGCACTTATCAAGAGAGCACAGACGATCCTGGACGAGACGGGACCCACAGTGATCTCTTCGTACCAAGCCGAGATCGACCAACTACTTGATGAGGGAGCCGATCTCATCGAACATGCGAGGTCATTGGTTGCGTGAGACGGGCTAGGACTCCAGGGCCAAAGATGCGCTACTGATCCCGGTGGTCACATCTTCTGCTACAAGGGGGCACGGCGGTCTTGGAGCCGACGTCGGAGGTCGCGAAGGGCATCGCAACCCGCTAGGACGCGCTCCTGGCCTGTGCGGAGCGCCTCCCATGCCTGGTCAAGCTCGTGATCGTGGAGCTTGTCGAGTTCGAGCTCGAGGGCCTGGGCTTCGTCGGCAACGCGGGCGGCAAGGTTGTATTGCCAGTGTTCGAGCTGGTGGCGGATGCTGCGCAGTTGCTCTTGGCGGCTCAGCTTTGCCATCTCCTACCTTC
>JBOGFC010000157.1:0-4199 GCA_050742155.1 Acidimicrobiia bacterium | reverse complement strand
GCCGGCCGCATCGTCACCCAGGCTCTGGCCCTGGCGGTGGCGATCGGTGTCGCCGTACTGGTGGTCCTGGAGCTCCTGACGGGGCCCATCCTGGCGATGATGGGGGCGGGGCCGGAGTCTTGTCTGGGTAAGGACAGAGATCGACCAGCTCGCACCGGTAGCAGCGCGGCCGCCGGGCGATGCACACCTCCCGGCCGAACTGGATGAGTCGCATGGAGAGCTTGGCCCACTGTCCCTTCGGGAAGAGGGCCATGAGGTCCCGCTCGATCCTCACCGGGTCTGTGTGGCTGGTGAGCCCCAGGCGACCCGACACCCGTCGCACATGAGTGTCGACCGCCACGGCCGGCGTGCCGAACGCCTCGGCCAGCACGACCGAGGCGGTCTTGCGGCCCACGCCGTGGAGCGTGGTCAGCTCCTCGAGGCTGGCCGGCACCTCCCCCCCATACCGGTCCACCAGTTCGCGGCTCAGGGCGATGACGGCCCGGGTCTTCTGGCGGTAGAACCCGCTGCGGAACACCACTTCCCGGACCTCCTCCGGGTCGGCAGCAGCCAGGTCCTCTGGAGCCGGCCAGCGGCGGAACAGCTCCGGGCTGACCGCGTTGACGTTCTCGTCGGTGGTCTGGGCGGAGAGCACGGTGGCCACCAGGAGCTGCCAGGGATCCCGGTACCGCAAGGCGGTGGCGATCTCCGGGTACCGTTCCTTGAGCCGTTCCAGGATCTCGGCGGCCCGCGCGTGCTCGGCCATGCGGCCGGATGGTACCGAGCCGGTACGATCCGCCCTCGATGAGAGCCCCCGACGTCGAGCGAGTGGCCGACCGGCTCCGCCGCCGCTACGACGACGCCTGCTTCGCCTGCGGCCGGGCCAACCCGATCGGCCTCCATCTCGACGGCTTCTCGCTGAAAGACGGCCAGGTGACGGCCTGGTTCCAGCCCCGCCCCGAGCATCGCGGAGTGGAGCACTCGCTCCACGGTGGGGTGGTGGCCACCGCCCTGGACGAGACCCTGGTGTGGGCGGCCGTCCTCACCCAGGGAGTGGTGGCGTCCACCGCCACCTTGAATCTGCGTTATCGCCGGCCCACCCGCCCCGAAGGCCGCTACCAGCTCCAGGGCCGGGTCGACGAGCGCCGCGGCCGCCGGTTACTGCTGTCCGGCGAGCTCCTCGATGGGCGTTCCGTGGCCGTGAGCGCCCAGGGCCTCTACCTGGCCGACGAGGACGTCTCCGACCTGCTGGCCGAGGGCTGATGCCCAGCTCGACCCTGGCGTACCTGGCCCTCGCGCTGGCCTCGCTCCTCTTCGGGGCCACCTTCGTGGTGGTGAAGGAGGCGATCGTCGTCCTGCCGCCCCTGGCCTTCGTGGGATGGCGGTTCCTGCTCGGCGCCGCCGTGCTGCTGGCCCTGGTGGTGCCCCGTGGCTCTTCGGTCTGGCGGGACGGGAGCCTGGCCGGGGTGCTGCTCTTCGGCGGCTACGCTCTCCAAACCGAGGGCCTGGCCCGCACCACCGCCAGCAACTCGGGGCTCATCACCGGCCTCTACGTCGTCTTCACCCCGCTGCTGGCCGCTCTGGTGGCTCACGGCCGGGCGGGGCGGTGGGTGCTGGGCGGGGCGGGCCTCGCCTTCTCGGGCCTCGCCCTCCTCAGCCTGCGCCGGTTCTCCGTCCCCCTGTCGGGAGGCGCCGGGGCCTCGCTGCTCGGCGACCTGCTGACGGTGGGGTGCGCGGCGGCGTTCGCCGGGCATATCGTCTTCGTCTCCCGCCGGGCGCTGCGCCACCCGGTCATCCCCTTCACCGCCGTGCAACTATCCGCCGTGGCGCTGCTCTCCTTGGCCGCCTCCGCCCTGGCCGAAGGGCTGCCGTTCCCGACCCGGCCGGTGCTCGGGGCGCTGCTCCTCACCGGGGTGGCGGTCAGCGCCGGGGCCTTCCTCCTCCAGGTGTGGTCGCAGACCGTAGTGGGCCCTTCCCGGACCTCCATCGTGCTGGCCCTGGAACCCGCCTTCGCCGCCCTCTTCGCCGCCTGGTGGCTGGACGAGCGGCTCGGCATGGCGGGATGGTTCGGAGCGGGGTTGATCCTGGCCGGGATCTACCTGGTGCTGGGTCGAGCCGACCAGCGGGGGGACCTACCGCTGGCCCAGGCGGTCGGCCCGGCCCACTAACCGCTCCCTCCGCTCGGTCTTGCGCACCAAGGTGAGCACCACCCGCAGCGAGGCGAGCAGCCCGAACAAGAGGAGGACCAGGCCGGTGGCCAGCTCGGGCCCGGTGGCGTAGGAGATGCGACATGAGGTCAGGCCCCGCGGGCAGATCCCGTAGCCGTCGCCTCCCGCCGCCAGGTCGAGCAACACCAGCAGAGGGATCGCCCCGACCGCCACGATGGCCAGGATGAGGGCGGCCACCACCGGACGCAGGGCATTGGGGTTCATATCCAAAGAGAGTAGTGAGCTCCGGCCCCGGCCATACGGCATCCAGAAACCGCTGGCGCGCGGTATCCGGGCGTGCTTACATAGCTGTAGTTACACACGTGCTATGAAGACCTCGGCCACCGCCCCGCCCGACTACTTTCGGGAGACCTTCAGCCCCGAGGAAGAGGCCGTCCTCGCTCGCTTCTTCACCAACGTCGACCGGCCAGTCTACGCGCTGATCAACCTCCCGGAAGTGGTCAAGGGGGCGCTCTTCGCCCGCTACAGCCGGTCTCCCAAATCGGTGCGGCGCCTCTTCCTCGACGAGTTCCTTCTCCAGCCGGAGCTCGGCGTGGCCGCCCTGGCCGGCCAGCTCGGCGGAGACGATGCGGTCATCAAGATGCAGCGGGCCGAGGACCTCTACGAGCGGGTCTTCAACGAGTACGGGGACGACTCGGTGGCCCAGCTGGGGGGGGTGCACCTGGCCTGTGAGCAATCCTCCAACCTGCTCACCAAGGTGTTGGAGTGGGGCCGGCTGGCCGCCTACCTGGAGCAGAGCACTCGCTACATGTTCTACGACCAGAAGCTGGGCGAGCGCTACCGCTACCTGACCCCCCCGGAAGTGAGCCAGGGGCCCCTGGCCGCCGCGTACACGGCCGCTCTGGACCGGCTCTTCGAGACCTACTCGCAGCTCGTCGAGCTGATGGTGCCCTACTACGAGGAGCGCTTCCCGAAGGCGCCGGAGGACTCCAACTTCGTGTGGCGCTCCACCATCAGGGCCAAGGCCTGCGACACCATCCGGGGCCTGCTCCCGGCGGCCACCCTCTCCAACGTGGGCATCTACGCCACCGGCCAGGCCTACGAGATGATGCTGCTTCGCATGCGGGCCCACCCGCTCGGCGAGGTGAGGTCCTATGCCGATCTGATGCTCGAAGAGCTCAACAAGGTGATCCCCGCCTTCATGAAGCGCCTCGATCGGCCCGACCGGGGCGGGGTTTGGAGCGCCTACCTGGCCGAGACCGCCCATCGGACCAGGGAGATCGCCGCCCGGCTGGGGGTCGAGCCGGAGGCTCGTCCCGAGGTGACGCTGGTCGAGTGGGATCCCGAGGCGGAGGGGAAGGTGGTGGCAGCCGCCCTCTACGGCTACTGCGACCTGCCCGACGACCAACTGGTGGGGATCGCTCGCCGCATGTCGCACACGGAGCGGGCCGGGGTGATCGCCGCCTACGTGGGCGATCGCAGCAATCGCCGGCACAAGCCCGGCCGGGGGATGGAGCGCACCTCCTACCGTTTCGACATCCTCTGCGACTATGGGATCTTCCGAGACTTGCAGCGCCACCGGCTGCTCACCCTGGACTGGCAGCGGCTCTCCACGGCACACGGCTACGTCACCCCTCCCGACCTGGAAGAGGCCGGCGGCGCTTGCCTGTGGCGGGAGGCCATGGAGGGAGCGGCGGCCTTCCACGCCCGCGTGGAGGACATGCTGGGCGGCGAGGTGGCCCAGTACGTGGTGCCCTTCGCCTACCGGATCCGTTTCATGATGCAGCTCAACGCCCGGGCGGCCTTCCACCTCATCGAGCTCCGCACCCAGCCATCCGGCCACCCCGACTATCGGAGGGTCTGCCGGGAGATGCACCGTCTGATCCGCGATCAGGCCGGCCACCGGCTCATCGCCGACGCCATGAGCTTCGTCGACTACCGGGACTACGACCTCGAACGGCTCGAGGCGGAGCGCAAGGCCGCCCATCGGCGGGCGGCGGCCGGGGTGGCCGAGCCCACTTGACTCCCTCCCCCTCAGGGGGAGGGTTGGGG
>JBOGFC010000156.1:0-17792 GCA_050742155.1 Acidimicrobiia bacterium | reverse complement strand
GGTGTGGGGGACCTGATCGTGGGGGAGATCGTGGGGGTAGGCAGCCTGGAGGTGGAGCTGGTGGACCGGCCGGTCGACCCGAGCTGGCAAGGGGTGATCGCGGATTACGAGGGAAAGGAGAGGCCATGACGCTCGAGGTGTACGAACAGGAGGTGGAGAAGCTGGTCGGTCGGGAGGCCGAGTTGGAGCTGCTGGCCGATGGGTTCCAGTTCACGGAGGGGCCGGTGTGGGATTTCCGCCGGGAGTGCCTGTTCTTCTCGGACATCCCGGCCGACACCCTCTACCTGTGGACGGCGGAAGAGGGGAATCCGACGGTCCACCGGCAGCCGTCCAACTTCTCCAACGGCCTGACCATCGACCACCAGGGGCGGCTGATCACCTGTGAGCACCGCACCCGGCGGGTGACCCGGGAGGCGGAGGGGGAGCCGGAGGTGGTGGCCGACACCTACCGCGGCAAGCGGCTCAACGCCCCTAATGACGTGGTAATGGCCCAGGATGGGTCGCTGCTCTTCACCGATCCCCACTACGGCCTGGGGGAAGGCTTCGGAGGGCCGGCCGAGCAAGAGCAGCCCGTGCGAGGGGTCTACCTGATCCGACCCGGAGGTGGTGACCCGGAGCTGCTGGCGGACGACTTCGAAGGCCCCAATGGCCTGGTGCTTTCCCCGGACGAACAGACCCTTTGCGTGGTCGACACCGAGCGGGGGCACATCCGCGCCTTCCGGGTCGAAGAGGGCTGGTCCGTGTCGGGTGGCGAGGTGCTGGTGGAGCTGAGTGGGGATGGGGAGGGCGTGCCGGACGGCCTCAAGGTCGATCGCCAGGGCACCATCTACTGCACGGGGCCGGGAGGGGTGTGGGTCTGCTCCCCTGAGGGAGACCTGCTGGGCCGGATCCGCACTCCCGAGGTGGCCGCCAACCTGGCCTGGGGCGAAGACGACGCTCGCACGCTCTTCATCACCGCCTCCACCGGCCTCTACCGGCTGCGCTGCCGGGCCACCGGCTACGTTCCCTACCGGTAGCTCGAGGCGGTCCGTCCGTCAGGCGGCCGGGATCACCTCCACCTCATAAGAGTCGAAGACCGGGTCGGCGCTGAGAAGCGGCACTCGTTCGAGCTGGGCTTGGGCGATCAGCAGCCGGTCGAAGGGGTCGCGGTGATGAGCCTCCAGGGAACTTACCCGTAGGGCATGGATGTGCTCGACCGGAAGGGAACTGACCCCCGAGGTCTGCATCCGGCTGGGCGCGTAGGCCTCCGGCGGCTCCGGCAGGGGGAGCCTTCCAAGGACGTACTTGATGGCGATCTCCCACGAGCTGGCCGCCGAGAAGTAGAGAGTGTTGTCCACATCCTCGATCAGCCGGCGCGCCTCCTGCCCCAGGCGCTCGGGGGCTGCCTGCATCCACAGCCAGACTTGCGTGTCGAGGAGGACTCTCACCCTTCGAAGCCGGCGATCACGGCTTCCGGCAACGGGGCATCGAAGTCCTCGGGGATCTGAAAGGCTCCCTGGTCACGACCGAGGATACGGCGGTTCGGCTCTCCCACCCCGACCAGCTTGGCGATCGGTTCGCCGCCGCGGGTGATGACGATCTCTTCTCCGGTTCCCACCCTGCGTAACAACTTGGAGAGATGGGTCTTGGCTTCGTGCACTCCGACCGACTTCATGTGCGACAATATAGACTAGACTAAGGACTAAGTCTATCCTCGCGTTGATCCCCGGCAGCTCGTTCTCGGATGGGGCTGTTCCCCGTAAGCTTGACCCCGACAAGTCCTGAGATGGAGTGCTTGTGGGTCGCATCGTCACGTCGGTCGAGGTGGCCAATGCTCTCGATGTCAGCAGGCAGATCCGTTTCGACGCCCTGGTCGACACCGGCGCCTCGGGTCTGGTCCTACCCAGTGCCTGGAAGGATCGGCTCGGATCGTTGGGCGCCACCCGGATGGTGGAGTTGCAGACTGCCGACCAGCGGGTCATCGAGGGAGAGGTCGGCGGACCGGTGAGCATCCAGATCAAAGGTTTTGATCGCATTTTCAGCGAGGTGACCTTCGTGCATATGCATCCGGAGAATGGCGCGTATGAGCCGCTCGTCGGGTACATCATCCTGGAGCAGTCCCGCGCCGCGGTCGACATGGTGGGTCATCGGCTGGTCACCGTGAAGCACTTCGATCTCAAACGAGTTGCCGAGATCTGGACCGGGGGTGGTGCTCTTCCTCTTTGAGCCCAGCTACGGCTTGATGTTCTGATTGAGGTGGAAGAGGTTGCCCGGGTCGTACTTCCTCGTCACGGTTGGGGGTGGAGATCGAGAACACCCGCAAGACCACTACAGCCGGCCGGAGAACGTCCGCCTCATCCCGGAGACCGACCCTACTTCGACGCCCTCTACGCGCGACGCAACGACTCCGAGTCGGCCAATTGGGACGTCAAGCGTTCCCTGCCCGACAGCCGAGCGCACAGCCTGGGCGGAGACCGCCAGTCGGTCAACATGATCGGCTGGGCGCTCCTCGAGAACGCCGTTCATCGGGGGCGAGAGGACCTCGACCGGGCCGCGTAGTCGGTCACCCCCTCCCCAACCTTCCCCCTGAGGGAGCTCGTCCCCAGGACGTTGGCTGGCTTATAGACCCTCGACCCTCCCCCGCGAGCTGGGGAGGGAGAGGCAACCCCAGCTCACCGAGTGGCACGAGGTCTCACCGGGTTTTCTCCTGCCATTTACAGGGCTCCCACTGAACCGTTCTCTCGCGTGCCTCCGACTTGTGACTGGCCGGCACTAGGGCTTGATGTTCTGATTCAGGTGGAACAGGTTGCCCGGGTCGTACTTCCTCTTCACATCAACCAGCCGCTCGTAGTTGCCCTTGTAGTTGACCCGGATCCGGTCTTGATCGTCTCCGGCCATGAAGTTGACGTAGCCGCCCTCCTCCGAGTGGGGCGCGGTGGCCTCGTAGTAGTCGCGGACCCACCCGATGTTCTCCTCATTGTCGGCGGGATCCGGCCACATACCCGCGATCACGGTGGCAAACGTGGCGTCACGGTAAGCGAAGGCCGTGGCATCGGCGGCAACGCGGTGGCACGCACCATTGATCGGGTAGATGTGGACTGTCGAGTTGACGGCCGGTACCTTCGGCCCGTGCCGCAGATGCGCCTCGATTGCTTCGTCGGTCAGC
Source organism: Acidimicrobiia bacterium (assembly GCA_050742155.1). GTDB lineage: Bacteria > Actinomycetota > Acidimicrobiia > Spongiisociales > JALYHC01 > JBOGFC01. The sequence continues at coordinate 14,647 of JBOGFC010000156.1, read as the reverse complement.
TCGGTGACGAAGTTGGCCTTCCAATAGTGCTGCAGGCCCGACGGGTAAAGCGCGTCGAACGCGCTGTTGAGCGCTGGGTACGGCATCGGACCGATGTGCTCGGCCACGACCCGTGCCGCGTCGTGGAGGGGCTTGAGGGCGCGCTCGCCTTCGCCGGGCGGCCCGGCCCAGCACGCCACGAAGGCGAGGAAGGTGTCGCCATGACGGTCCTCTGGGATGAATGGCAGCGGCGGGGCGATCTGCCAGGCGGGGAACCCCCCGAATTCCTCGGGCGCGTCGCGGATGAACTCGCGGAAGAACCGCAGGATGGTGGGGGCATCGTTCAACTCGTAGAACATGGGTCCGCCATAGATTTCTTTGACGGGATGAAGGCGGAATTCGAACGAGGTCACCACGCCGAAGTTGCCGCCCCCGCCGCGGATCGCCCATAACAGGTCCGCGTTCTCGCTCTCGCTGGCGAGGATGGACCGGCCGTCCGCCGTCACCACCTCAGCCGAGAGCAGGTTGTCGCACGAGAGACCGACGCCTCGCGCGAGATATCCGATACCACCCCCGAGGGTGAGTCCGCCCACCCCCGTCGTGGAGACGACGCCGCCGGTCGTCGCCAAGCCATGAGCATGCGTCGCATCGTTGAAGATGCCCCAGGTGGCTCCTCCCTCAGCGCGGGCCGTCCGACGATCGGGATCCACGATGACATCGCGTAGGCTGGACAGGTCGATCACCACCCCATCATCGACGGTGCCGAAGCCGGGCACGCTGTGCCCCCCTCCGCGCACAGCCAGGTCGAGTTGGTTCTCGCGGGCGAAGTCGACCGCGGTCGCCACGTCGCCTGCGTTGGCGCACTGCACGACGACGCGGGGGCGCCGATCGAACATGGCGTTGTAGACCTTGCGGGCCTCTTCATAGCCCTCGTCGCCGGGGGTGATCACCTCCCCGCGCACCCGCTCCCTCAGCTGCTCGATCGTAGGCCTTCCCATAACGCTCACCCTCCTCTTCCCCGCCGTGTCTAGCACATGAACTGGCGGTCCTGTGTGGGAAGCCGCTGAACAGGCTGACGGCGTGAGGCCGAGCACCAGTTACGCGAAAACCGTCGGGGTGGAGATCGACACTCCTGATGGACCACGCACCGTCTGGCTGCGGAGCTGGGAACGCCCTGAGGACCACTACAGCCGGCCGGAGAACGTCCGCCTCATCCCGGAGACCGACCCCCCATTTCGAAGTTCTCTACGGGCGGCGCAAAGACTCCGAGTCGGCCAACCGTGACGCCAAGCGTCCCCTCCCCCGACCGTCGCGCGCACAGCCTGGGCGGAGACCGCCAGTCGGTCGTGATCGGCTGGGCGCTCCTCGAGAACGCCGTTCATCGGGCGCGAGAGGACCTCGACCGGGCCGCGTAGTCGGTCACCCTCTCCCCAACCCTCCCCCTGAGGGGGAGGGAGCTTGTCCCCAGGACGTTGGCTGGCTTATAGACCCCCTCCTCGACCCTCCCCCGCAAGCTGGGGAGGGAGAAGCAACTCCAGCTCACCGAGTCGCACTCGGTCTCACCGGGTTTTCTCCTACCATTTCTCCACGTCCCGCCCCCGTAGCTCAGGGGATAGAGCAAGGGTTTCCTAAACCCTGTGTCGTAGGTTCGAGTCCTACCGGGGGCACTGAGAAAAAGCCTTACGGCGCTTAGGATGTCGGCGGCTGGCCCGGGAAGGGCACGACCTCGCGACCACGCCGCGTCCACATCGCGTCCACACGGGAAGCCTGGTAGGTCTCCTCCATCCGGCCGGCGAGGGCCTCCAGGTCCGAGGGAAACAGGTGCCCGTAGCGATCCATGGTGACCTGAATCGACGAGTGTCCCAGGTGGGCCTGGACGGCTTTGGGGTGGGCGCCGTTGGCGATCAGCAGAGTCCTGGCGGGCCCAGCGACGACGCCTGTGGGACCCTCTTCGGTTCGGCGTTCGTTTCACGGTCGAGCGGGTCTCTAAGCTTTTTCTAATGACCCTACTTGCCAGGTTAGAAATGGGCAGAGTCGCCGTTGAATAAGCGTGAGAACCCATACACGCCGGGCGCGGGCAGGAAGCCGCGGATCCTGGCTGGCCGCGACGCGGACCTGGAGAACGTGCAGGCGCTGATCGAGCGGCTGAACGCAGGCGGCTACGAGCGCAGCCTTGTTTACTCGGGTCTCCGCGGCGTCGGGAAGACGGTGCTGCTGATGGAGTTCGACGTCCTGGCTAGCGAGGCCGGCTGGGCGACGACCGACGTGCAGGAGGTCGGCTCCCAGCCCGACTTCCGGATGACGTTCGCGCGCATGGCGACCCGGCTGCTGCGCGAGATGAGCCGCAAGCACCGGATCAAGGACCGCGTCGAGCGGGCGCTTGGAGTCGTGAAGGCGTTCAGCATCGCAGTGCCGGGGGCGATCCAGCTCAAGCTCGACGTCGAGGCGGCCTCCGGGGTGGCCGACTCGGGCGATCCTGAGCAGGACCTGACCGAGCTGCTGCTCGAGATCGGCGAGGTCGCCCAGGCGAGCCAGTCGGGCGCGCTGCTTCTGATCGACGAGATGCACAACCTCGACACGCCAGCGCTAGCCGCGATCTGCATCGCCTTCCAGGCGATCAGCCGGCGCGGCCTCCCGGTCGCGCTCGTCGGCGCCGGCCTGCCCGACCTGCAGGTGCGGTTGATCTCGGCCAAGCCCTACGCCGACCGGCTCTTCCAGTACCGGGAGCTCGGCCGCCTCAGCGACCCGGCCGCGCGCGCGGCGCTGGTCGGGCCGGCGGCGACGCTCGGCGTCGAATACGAGGAGAAGGCAGCACGCCAGGTCGTGCGCGAGTCGGCCGGCTACCCGTACTTCATCCAGGAGTACGGGCTCGAACTCTGGAACCATGCCGAGACATCGCCGATCAGCCTCGCCGACCTCGAAACGGTGCGTGAGATCGTCAAGGACTCGCTCGAGCGCAGCTTCTTCGGCCCGCGCTTCCAGCTCGCGAGCGACGCGGAGCAGCGTTACCTGGCGGCGATGGCCGCACTCGGGGAGCCGCCCTACCGCTCGAGCGAGGCGGCGATCCGCTACGGCGCCAAGGACCAGCGGGGCGTCTCCGTCTTCCGCGACTCGCTGATCCAGAAGGGTCTGATCTGGAGCCCGCGGCGCGGCCAGGTCGACTTCACCGTGCCGCTCTTCGCGGAGTTCCTGCGCGAGAACCACCCACTGGCGTCGTTTGACGAGGCGTGAGGCGTACGCGAAGAGCGTCCCGGTGGTGCCTTGGTCTGCGGAGCTCGGTTCCCTGCGCGGCCACATGCTTTCTAAGGAGCGCCTTAGAAAGTCTTAGAGACCCGCGCTGAGCGGCGCCAGAGGGCTGGTTGGGGTTCGTTTCGGCTCTCGTTACGCCCGTCTACCTCCACCCGGTGCCGGAGGTCCCGTTCACCGCGGCGATCGGGGAGACCCGCTCGGTGGGCTTCACCTCCACGGTGGCCTTCGGAGGGGTCCGGTATTCCGTGGCCCACCGGCTGGTGGGGGAACACGTGTGGATTCGCCGCCCCAGGGCCGAGGTGGTGATCGCGTACGTCGACCCCCAAGCCGGCCCGATGGAGGTGGCCCGCCATCCGCTGTCCACCCCAGCTCTCCGACGAATACCCGCCCCCGCCCCCCCGCCCCTCCGGGCCGCTCCGGCGCGTCCCCCGGGCCGGAAGTGCCGAGGAGGCCGCGTTCCTGGCTCTGATTGAGGGGGCCTCGGCCTGGTTGATCGAGGCCGCGGGGGTGGGAGCCCCCCAGGCTCCGTCAGAAGATGGCCGAGGCGCCCTCGCCCACCAGCTGCACGGCGGACCGCGGTGGACCGGGCCCTCGGGGCCTCCGCCACCTACGGACGGTTCGGCGACGGCGACTTCGCGGCCATCGTGGCCCATCTGCGGGACGGAGCGCCGGGGCAGCCCCTCCCGGGCCTCCGACCACCACACCCTGCGGCCCGGCACTGGGGCCTGGGAGTGTCTAGAGTGCATGCCACCCACGGGCCAGTCGTTCCGGGCGACACCGTCCACGTGGGCCTAAACGGAGGTTGGCGGACCGGACCTGGACCGCCAGGGAGGAAGCGCCCGCCCCGGGTCACGCCGCCTGCAGCTCCACCTCAAACCGGAAGGGGGCGTCTACCCCTTGGCAAGGTTGGCCCCTACGACCTTGTCGCATGGGACTGTCAGGACTTCCTGGCGACCTTGATGATCGCGTTCTGGCCCCGATTCCCCGTCAGAAACGCCTCCTCGATGACCAGGGGAGAATCGTAGATCCGGAAGCGAATGGAGTCGTCTGCGTAGAAGAGAACCTGCACTCGCCGACCCTCCGGGCCGTCGACCCGAACGGAGCGCACCAGCTCCGACGCCATACAGCATCACCTCCTTCCGATGCTTACTCGGCGATCCGGCCCCGCCGCCCTACAGGCGATCGGCCAACAGGCGTTTTTGCGACGCTGGATCGGTCGGCGGATCCTACCCGCTTCCGGTGCTGTGTGAGTGAGGCTGGGGCCACCCTGCTTCCGCGCTTACATGCGAGGTACGCTTGCGCAGGCATGCCTCGCATCAACCAGGTCCGCATCCGCAACTACAAGAGCATCTCCCAGGCGGCCGTGGAGCTTCCCCAGTTCTGTGCGCTAGTTGGACCCAACGGTGCGGGCAAGAGCAATTTCGTCGATGTGCTCGCTTTCGTTCGTGACTGTCTGGCAGAGTCCGTCGAGCTGGCCTTCCGAAACCGGGGGGGCATCGGCGCTGTGCGGCGCCGCTCGGGAGGTCATCCGACCCACATCGGTATCCGCCTGATCCTGGAGCTGAGCGATGACCAGTGGGCCGACTACGCGTTCGAGATCTCTGCCAAGCCGGCGGAGCACTTCAGCGTTGCCCGGGAGCGGTGCGTGGTGGGGACGATTCTGGGCGACCACCAGGAGTTCGATGTGCGAGAGGGCGAGTTCATCAAGCCCATTCCGGGCCTCCGTCCCAAGGTTGCGCCGGACAGGCTGGCGCTCTTCGCGGCATCGGCCACCGAAGAGTTCCGCCCCGTCTATGACGTCCTCACCTCGATGCGCTTCTACTCGATCGCTCCTGACAAGCTGAAGGAGCTGCAGGAGCCCGATGCCGGGGAGGTCCTGCGGTCTCACGGCGAGAACGCCGCCGCTGTGCTGAAACGCCTGAGCAGGGAAGATCCTTCTAGCTTCGAGCGACTACGGAGGCTCCTTTCGAGAGTTGTAGAGGGCATCGAGGGGGTGGAGAGCGTCTCGGTTGGTCAGAAGGACACTTTGCAGTTTCGCCAGGACGTGGGGCTGAAGCACCCGTGGAAGTTCCAGGCGCTCAGCATGTCGGATGGGACGCTGCGGGTCCTTGGTTTGCTGTTGGCCATCAATCAGCCTGGCTCCTCAAGCCTGATCGCCATCGAGGAGCCGGAGGCCACCGTCCACCCGGCGGTTGCCGATCTGCTGGTAGAGGTTCTTTTGGATGCGTCGCAGGAACGTCAGATCCTCCTCACCACCCATAGCCCCGACATCCTTGACCACAAGAGCCTGCAGGATCACAACATCCGGGTGGTGATGATGGAGGGCGGTCGGACGCTTATTGCTCCAGTGTCCGAGTCGAGCCGCCAGGCGCTGCGCGAGCACCTTTACACGGCCGGCGAACTCCTTCGCATCGGGGAACTTGGCGGGGACGTTCGCGCGGCCGAGGAGGCGGGGGCGCAGCTCAAGCTCTTTGGCTCCGTCACGGCTCCCTTGGCTTAGTCGGGTTGCCCTCGCTCGTTCCGATCGTCGAAGGGCAATCGGAGGTGGAGTCGGTTCCAATTCTCTTCCGTCGTCTGCTCGATGACCTTGGTCAGTGGGGAGTCCTGATTGCCAAGCCCTTCCGCGTGAAGCGAACCCAGGTAGTTCGGGAGGGCGAGCTTGAGCGGGCCGTCCAACAGGCAGTCAGGGCCCGGGATGACGTAGCCGCCGCCCTGGTGTTGCTGGACGCCGACGACGATTGCCCCGCCCGCCTCGGGCCTGAGCTTCAGGAGCGAGCACGTCAGGCGATCGCTCACTTGGATGTGGAAGTTGCGGTCGTCTTGGCGCAACGTGAGTTCGAGTGCTGGCTCCTGGCCGGGAAAGAGTCTCTGCGGGGAGTGGCCGGCATCAGGGCTGACGCGGTGCCGCCTCGTGATCCAGAGCGAGTGCGTGACGGCAAGGGACGACTGTCGGAGAACATGGAGGGCCGAAGATACTTGGCTGTGGACGATCAGTCAGCCCTGGTAGCTCAAGTGGATCTGGAGCCGGTACGAAACCGCTGCCCGTCTTTTGACAAGCTCCTGAGGGAGTTCCACCGTCTCGTCGAGGACATCACCTGATCCCCGACGTCAGTCGGGCCCTGATCGATCCCGTCGTCAACAGGTAGGCCAACTTTGTCAGCGGGTCGAGCGCATGTCACGTTCTTTCCGGCGGCGCCATTTCAGAACGCGACTGGTAACGAAGCCGTGGTTACAACCGAGCGTCAGGAATGTCGCCCGCGGCCGAGGGAAGGTGTTAGAAGTTGACGTAGTAGTCGAACGGTCGCGTGTCCGGTACGTCCGTGGTCCGGAGCACGGCCCACTGGTGGAGATCGTCGGCAGCTGACACTTCTTCGAGCGCCACCCCAGATTCGTCAAAAAGAACGACGCTGCGCGTGCGACGGCGGGTAGCTGGTAGTCGTCGAGGAACACGATTCCTCCCCCGCGCACGAGGCGCCCCAGGTAGACCAGATCAAGGAAGACTCCGTCGAAGCGATGGTTGCCGTCGACGAACGCCAGGTCGAAACTCCGACCTTCCCCGTGGAATCGGGGCAGGGCGATCTGCGACTCCTCCGGGTAATACTCCACCAGGTCCGCCAGTCCCGCCTCATCGAGAAACTGCAGGCCGCAATTGGCAAATCTCCCCGCCTGGAACGGGTCTACCACCACGTGCCGGGCGGTGGCGTCGCCGTTCGCGAGCAGACCTTCACAGACAAACAGCGCCGCGATGGCGTAGCCAAGGCCGATCTCGATCGTGTGAGTCGCAGCTTCGCGCGTCACCCACTCCCGCAACGCCTCTCCTTCGGCCGCGCTCACGGCGACTGGAAAAAGGCTGTGGACGCTGCCATCCAAACGGGAGACGGCAGTACCGTCTCGAACCAGACGGTCGAACACCCGGCGCACCTGTCGCAGCGCCACCTCTCGATCCGGCGGCTTGGTGGGATTCACAGAACCAGGTTCACACCGCGGGCTTCAGGAGACAAGCCAACCAGCGCGGCGGAAAGAGCTTTGACCGGGACGCCACCAGTGAGGGCGCTTCGGCGGTCATGTGGCGAGTCCGTGGCCCCGCAGCCATCCGATCAGAAGCTCCTCGTACATCGGCGCGATCGGCCCCTCCTCCGTGAGGGGATCGGACCAGCTGAGGGTGGGGAGGTGCCCCGTCCCGGCCAGGCGGGCGATCGCAAAGTCCGTGTTCCCGGCCTCTTCGAGGCTTTCCAGCCAGAGATGGATGCTTCGGCCAACCGGAACCCACATGTCGTCGGTGCCGTAGAGAAGCAGGGTTGGTACGCCCACGCTTCGTAACGACAGCAGCGGATCGAAATCGACGATGTGGGCCCACTGACGGGGATTGTCTGGGTCCGCCAAGAAGTCCTCGAGATCGTAGGGAAGCTGGAGGGCCGCCTCGAAGGCAGCGACCGCCTCGGGGCGATCGGCCTGTCCGCGCAGGCACTGGTCAATGACGGTGCGTGCCGAAAGCCCGCGTGCGATCTGCCGGGCACGTACCAGAGGAGTACCACCCGGTGGAGCCACCGCGCGCATCATCCCCGCCATCATCTGCCTCCGGGATCCGAATCTGACCGGAGTGGCGTATCTCGTCAGTGCGTCGTCATCGCCGAAGATCTCGCTGCCGATCTCCGCGGTGGCGGTGCACCCGACGTAGAAGAGGAGGCACGCGTAGTACGTGTGCAACGCGGTCTCGGAGTCGACGCCCAGACGCTCACCAAGCCGCATCGCGAAGAGTGTGCTATGCAGGCCGTGCTCGAGGGGCACGCCGATGCCAAGGTCCGTCGCCAGGGAGAGTGCCGCGATCACCTCCGCGGCACGGACCCGTTCCCGGCTCTGTGATGCTTCCTCCGGCACTGGAGTCGCTCCTTCTCGATCTGTTGCGTCTTTCTCTATCACGCTTGGACCGAAGGTCTCGAGCGCGGGAGCACTCAAATCTCCTGAGCGGCCGGGCCGGGACCGGTGACGAAGAACGAGCTGCCCTCGGCGCTTTGGGGGAACGCTTCGAGGTACGAGGCACGCCAATTCTCCAGGAACCTCGGCCCGTCCTGCTCGGTCACCATCGCCCACACGCTCCCGCCAAATCCTGCTCCGAAGGCCGAGGCCGCCACGGCGCCGAGCTGCCGAGCCGAACGGGCCAAGAAGACCGTCTCGGGAACCTGGTTGCCGAGCAGATTCTCAGCCAGCCTCTGGGAGCGATCCACCTGCTCGCCAAAGGCTGACAGGTGGCCGTTGGTCAAAGCCTCGCCGGCTCGAGGGACGATCTCCTCGCTCTCGGCCAGGAAGTGCTCGAAGCGGTCTCGGAGCTCCTGCGGTGAAGAAACCAGCGCCTCCCGCAACTGGTCTCGTGCCTCGCCCGAGGAAGCCAGCGCCGCCGCGAGGTGAGGGTCTGCCCGTCCGGTCGCCTCTCGCCACAGCTCCGCCACTTCCGCAGCCAGCCGGGAGGCCCGGTTGTAGCGCTCCCGAGCCGTGCCGCTCTTCTCGGCCCTCACCCCACTCACGGCGATGGTGAACACATGGCGGAAGGGCATTGGTATAACCGCCTCTAGCCGGATCGGGCGGTAAGCATATTGTCTCAGCTCCCCCGGGGCGGAGCACAGGATGGCGATGTGGTCCTCGCTCCCGCCCTCCGTACCGACCCCGGTCTCCACCGCGGCCAGGTAGGAGGCGAGCTCCTCGGGAGTATCGATGGCCAGGGCATCCTCCAGCCAGGGGTTGGCGGCCGCCAAGGCGAGGAAGGTGGCCACCACCAGAACGCTCGAGCTTCCCAGCCCGGCTGCGGGGGCCAGGTCGCTCTCGAAGGCCACAGTGACCCCCAGCAGGTCCCCTTCCAGCCGGCCGGCCAGCCGACCGGCCACCGTCTTCGGGTAGGCGGACCAGTGGCCCGGGACCGGCGCCAGATCGGGCTCCAGGCGGAAGTCGATGGTGTCGTTGGCGCGAACGTCGGTCATGCGGACGGTCTGGTCTTGCCTGGCAGCGGCCACCAGGTGCAGGCCCCGCTCCACCGCTCCCACGATGCTGCGGCCCCCGGCGTAGTCGGTGTGCTTGCCGAGCACCTCGACGCGGCCGGGAACGAAGAACCGCCGCCCCGGCTCGCCCAGGGTCTCTTCCGCCCGGGCCAACAGCTCGTCGTTCACAGATCGACCTCGATGGCGGCCAGTCGGGCGGCCACTGCCGGCAGGTCCGACCTCCCGGAGAGGTCCAGCACGGCCAAGGCGAAGGTCAGCGCCTGGAAAGGGTGGTGGAGAACGTCGATGGCGTACTGCACGGCGTCGGGGAGCTCCAGCTCGCCCCGGGCCGAGGGCCCGATCGCTCGGCAGGCCCGGAAGATCTCCGGATCGAAGCGCCAGCAGTTCATGCTGACGAGGATGGGAGGCGGGAGGTCCGCCAGCTCCTCGGGGTCTGGCTTCTCGATGATGCGCCGCAGAAAGCCCTGCTCGGTCACCGCCACCGCCAGCCGGCTGATGCGCTCCGGGGGGATGTTCCCCTGCTCTCCCATCGCCTTCCGCTCGAAGAGCGCCACCCCGCTCCCCTCCAGGTCGCACAAGGGCCGCAGCGCCTCCACCGGGTAGTAGTTGTCCGAGTTGAGGGCCAGGAACGGCCGGTCGCCCACCACCTGCTCGGCTGCGGCCAGGGCGTCGGCGGTGCCCCGCGGCTCCTCCTGGACGGCGAAGGCGATCTCCAGGCGATGGAGCGGCGTCGAGCCGTAGTGCTTCCGCAGCGCTCCGTGCTCGGGCCCCACCACCAGGCAGGCCCGGCGCAAGCCGGCCTCGGCCGCCGCCGCCAGGACGTAGTCGAGGAACGGCCGATCGGCCACCGGCAGGAGGGCCTTGAGGCCGGTGTCGGCCACGGCCGCCTGCTCCGGGCTGAGGGCGGCTTCCGGGTCCGCCCGGCGCATCCGGGTGCCCAACCCCCGGGCGAGGATCACCACCTGGTCGGTCAATCCGCCGCCTGCGCCGGCTCGCCCAGCGCCCGTTGCCGGAACTGCTCCATGTCGACCACCGAGCCGGAGACCCGGGACTCCTCGGCGGCGAAGGCGAGCAGGTGGCTCTCCAGGGCCTGGCGGGCGGTGGCCAGCGAGCTCTCCTCGCCCCGCACCGCCCGCAAGAAGGCCCGCACCAGCCCGAAGTCCCCACCCCCGTGTCCCCCGGCCGCCGGCGGGATCTCGACGTCCTCCTTGGTCCCGGTGAGATGGTCGTGCACCTCGAGGGAGCTCTCCAGGCCGAAGCGGCCTCGGAGGGTGGCCCGGGTGCCGTCGTAGCGCATGGTCCGCCCCTCCTCGAGGGAGTGCCCGTGCATGACCAGCACCACCGAGGCGCCGTCCTCCAGCTCCATGTTGACGGTCTGGTGATCGACCACGTCGTTGTCGCTCTGGTAGACGCAGCGGCCGTATGGGCCGGTCCGCAGGGCCCGCTCGATCCCTTCCGGGGTGAGGTCCTCGGTGATGGTATTGACCGGCCAGCCGGTCCAGCCGCTCAGGTAGATGCGGCGGGCGTCGAAGGGGCAGGAAGGACCGGCCGGACAGCCGTCGGTGCAGCGGGCGGTGGCCCCCTCCGGAGCCTGGTCCGGGCGGAAGTGGATCAGGGAGCCGAACGACTGCAGCCTTCCGACCGGCCGTCCCAGGTTCCAGACCAGGATGTCGAAGTCGTGACAGCATTTGGCGAGGATCATCGGGCTGGAGCGGCCGGCATTGCTCCAGTTGCCCCGCACGAAGCTGTGCGCCATGTGGAAGTAGGCCACGTTCTCCCGGTGCTCGACGGTGATGATGTCGCCCAGACGTCCCGAGGCGACGACCTGGTGGAGGGTGGTGAAAAAGGGGGCGTAGCGGAGCACCTTGCCGACGTGGAGCTTGCGGCCCATCCGCTCGGAGGCCTGGACCAGGTCGACCGTCTCGGACAGGGTGGGGGCCAGCGGCTTCTCCAGGAGCACCTGGTGGCCGGCCTCCATGGCCGCCAGGGCTGCTCCGTGGTGGTCACGGTCGGGGGTGGTCACGAAGCACGCCTGGGCCACGGGGGCCCGGGCGAACAGCTCCTCCCAGTGAGCGAAGCGGCGCTCGGGCGGGATGTCGTGGGCCATCCCGAAGCGATCCCGGCGAGCGGAGATCGGATCGGCCACCGCCAGGAAGCGCAGCTCGTCGGGGTGGTGCTGGGCGTAGGGGCCGTAGCCGAAGAAACCCCGATGGCCGGCGCCCACCATCACCGCCGTCACTGGCTCCATGAGCCCTACGCTACCGAGCAGGTGCATGAAGGCTCTTGATCCCACCTGCGTCTTCCGCGTGGATGCGGGGCTGATCGAAGCGCTCGGGCGGGCCTTCGGTCCACCGGTCGACTCCTACCTGTCCGGCTGGCAAGTCTGGCTGGAGGGGGCCGGCGAGGACGTCGAGCTCGAGTACCGGCTCCACCCGCCGGGCGGCTTCCGCCTTCCCGAGGGACTCCATCCCGAGGAGCTGTGGGACCAGGTGACCGGCCAACTGGCCGAGGGCCGTGAGCGGCTGCGGCTGGGCGACCGGGAGCTGGCCCTGGAGGAGGTCTGGGTGCTGCTGGAGGTCTACCCGGCCTTCGGGGACCCGCTCACCCCGGAGGAGCTGCGGGTCCTGGCCGAGGCGGTGCTGGGACGTCCGGCGCTGGCCGACGGGTACGTGGACCACCGGCGACTCGGCAAGCACTGGGAACGAGGGCGGGGCCGCTTCGACCTCCCCGCCGCCCTGCTGGAAGAGTTGGGAGTGGGTTAGCCGGGCCGAGGGCCCGGCCGGCGGGAGACCTCCTCGAGGTTGAGAGCCGCCCCGATCAGCCCCACGTGGCTGAAGGCCTGGGGGAAGTTGCCCAGGAACGAGCCGTCCTGGCTGGAGACCTCCTCGGCCAGCAGCCCGACGTCGTTGCCTCGCCGGCAGAGGCTCTCGAAGAGCTGGGTGGCCCGCTCCACCTCACCGATGAGGGCCAGGTTGCTCACCAGCCAGAAGCCGCAGATGAGGAAGCTCCCCTCCGGGCCGGGGACCCCGTCCTCGGTCAGGTAGCGGTACACCAGGCCCTGGTGCGTCAGGCGGGCTTCCACCTGCTCGACGGTGGCCCGCACCCGGGGGTCGTCGGGGGGGACGAAGCGCACCAGTGGGAAGAGCAGCGCCGAGGCGTCGATGTGGTCGGCGCCGAAGGCCTGCACGAAGGCCCCGGTTTGCGGGTCGACCCCTTTGGTGTCCACCGCCCGGCGGATCTCCTTCCGCACCGACCGCCAATGCTCCAGGTCGCCCGGGAAGCCAAGCCGCTCGGCCAGGCGAATGGCCCGATCGAGGGCCACCCAGGCCAGCACCTTGGAGGAGACGAACTGGCGTGGTTCGCTCCGCACCTCCCAGATCCCCTGCTCCGGCTCCTCCCAACGCCGGCAGGTCTCCTCGGCCACCGCCGCCAGGAACTCCCAGAAGACCCGGTCGATCTCCCCCCCGTAACGGTGGTAGAGCCAGGCGGTGTCGAGCAGGTATCCGTAGGCGTCGAGCTGCAACTGGTGGGCGGCCGAGTTGCCCACCCGCACCGGGCGTGACCCCCGGTAGCCCTCCAGGTCGAGCTGGAACTCCGGCAGGAGCCGCTCCCCGCCGATCCCGTAAACCACCTGCAGCCCCTCGGCGTGCCCGGCGGTGGTGTGGCGGATCCAGCGCATGAAGGCTTGCGCTTCCTCGGTGTAGCCGAGGCGGAAGAGGGCGTAGAGCTCCAAGGCGGCGTCCCGCAGCCAGGTGTAGCGGTAGTCCCAGTTGCGCTCCCCGCCGATCTCCTCCGGCAGGGAGGTGGTGGGGGCGGCCACGATTGCCCCGGTGGGGGCGTAGGTGAGCGCCTTGAGGGCCAGGGCGCTCCGCACCACGTACTCCCGATAGGGCCCCTGGTAGCGACACCGCTCCGACCAGGTCGACCAGAAGCGCCGGGTCTCCTCGATGCGCTCGACCACCTGGGCCCGCTCCAGGCGGTGGGGAGAGAGACGATGGCCGGAGGAGTAGGTGAGGGCGGTGAAGGCCTCGTCACCTTTGGCAAGCGGTACCTCCTCGACGGCCGAGGAGCCGATGTCCATTTGGTCCATGGGAAGCTCGGATTGGAAGACCAGCCCGTCGGCCCCCCCGTAGACGATCCCCAGGTCGGGTTCCAGCATCTCCAGCCGGGGGACGGTGAGGCCGTAGTCGAAGCGGGGGCGGAACTCGAAGGCCACCACCAACTCTCCCTCCTCGCAGCGCGCCAGCCGGAGCAACTGGTGGTAGGGCTCGCCCTCTCGGTCCTCCTGCACCGGAAGGCAGTCGGTGAGCACCAGCACCCCACCCTCGGTCTCGAAGCGGGTCTCCAGGACGTTGGTGCCGGGCAGGTAGCGGCGGGAGACGGTGGCTTGGTCGCAAGGGGCGATCCGGAAGTGGCCGCCCCCCGTTCCCAGTCGAGCAGCCGCCCGAAGACCGGCCGGCCGTCGAAGCGGGGGAAGCAGCACCAGTCGACCGAGCCGTCCCGGGAGATCAGGGCGGCCGAGTGACAGTCCCCGATCAGGGCGTAGTCGGAGATGGGCGGGTAGGGGTCGGTGCCCATCAGTCCACCAACAGGAAGGCGGCCGTGCCGGCCAGGAGGCAGTAGACGGCGAAGGGCAGCAGGCCGAAGCGGACCAGGGCGCGTAGCAAGAGGGCGATGCCGGCGTAGCCGGCCACCGCCGCGGTCAGCATCCCCACCCAGACGGTTCCCGACAGCTCGCCCTGACCCCCCATCTCCAACCCCTCGAGGAGCCCCGCTCCGGAGATGGCCGGGATGGCCAGCAGGAAGGAGAAGCGGGCCGCCTCGGGGCCCTCCAGGCGGCGGGCCAAGCCTGCGGCGATGGTGGTCCCCGAGCGGGAGATGCCCGGCACCAGCGCCACCGCCTGGGCCAGGCCCACCAGGAGGGCCTCCCAGGGGCGGGCTTGGCTGGCTCGCCGCCTTCCTTTCGGGAGGAGGGCGGCCACCAGCAGGATCACTCCCGTGCCGATCAACGCCAGGGCCACTGAACGGGGGGCGACGAAGAGCACCTCCAGCGGTCCCTCCAGAGTGAGTCCGGCCACGGCCGCCGGAATCGTGCCGAGCACCAAGAGCAGGAGGAGGTGCCGGGCATCCGGGTCGGTGCGAAAGCGGAGCAAGGCGGCCAGGTCCTTGCGGTAGTAGGTGAGCACGGCCGCCAGCGTGCCCAGGTGCAGCACCGCTGAGGTGGCCAGGTCGGGGGCCGGGATGCCGAGCAGCGCAGGCACCAGCACCAGATGACCGCTCGAGGAGATGGGCAGGAACTCGGTGAGGCCCTGCACCAGGCCCCACAGCAGGGCGGTCAGCACGAGCGGGATACTACGTTCTTGTGACGGTTGACCACCGTATCGGTGGCTAAACGTCACGAGAACCCCCTCCCCGACCCTCCCCCAAAG
>JBOGFC010000155.1:0-2540 GCA_050742155.1 Acidimicrobiia bacterium | reverse complement strand
GGCCGAGGCCCCTTCCCGGCCATGCGGTACTGGCGGGCCTACGTCAGCGCCGCCCGCCGATTTCCCAAGCTTCCCGGGCCGGCGGCCGAGGAGGAGCAGCGCCAGCGGCGGCGTTTCCCCTTGGCCGCCGAGCGGGAAGTCACCAAGCTTCCCACCCGATGAGCAACGGAGCCCGCTTCGGAGCTGGACCAAGCGGTCCGAAGTGCCGGGGAACCCGAGCTGACGGGGAGGGATGCGGAGCCTCCATGGTCGGGACGAATGGCTGGTGCTTCACGCATGATCCGTCGCGCCCCGAGGAACGTCGGGAGGCCCGGCGGCGGGGAGGAAAGGCCTCGGCCAAGGTGGTGCGCATCAGCCGCCTGGCTCCTCCGGCCCTGCTCGACGTGTACGAGCGGCTGGAGCGAGCCCTGACCGAGACGCACGACGGAACCCTGAGCCCGAGGAGGGCGACGGCGATGGCTTCGGTGGCCCGCGCCATGGTGACCGTGCTCCAGGTGGGCGACTTACGACGGGGCACGGGAGCCTGAGTGGGGACCCGGCCTCCCCTCTGGACGCGCACCGGGACCCGCACGAAGCGAGTCCCGGTGGCGGTTCCTGGTCGTTCCCTCGCCCGCGAGGGGTTGGGGACGCCGGGCTACTGTGCCCCCATTGACACTGGGTGCAAGGTTTCTGACACGTCGATCTTCATGGCGCCGGCCCCCGCAGCCGCTCACCCATGGCCCGGACCTCCTTGGCGTTCATCGTCTCGGAAGGTTGCTCACGGATTGCTTCGCGGTCAAGGCTTCCAGGTAGTCCCAGAGAGGGGGCCGTTTGCAAACATCCTGCAAACCAAATGGCGGGAACGGGTGTTCGGAGGACCGGGACGGATTCACGGGCAGCTCAATGCCACCTGGCGACAGGCACTCTTCGCCTCCACCTGTTCCTCCAGGGTGAAACACTGCGGGCGCTCCTCCACCAAGACCGCGTAGCGGGTGTAGAACTGGCTACTCGCCTTGGCCCGCTCTGCTTCCCACTCGGCCCACTCCCTTTTCCACTCGTCTTGCGCTTGGTGATAACCCCAGCGCGCCTCGGACACCTCAGGGGTAAGTACCCGGGTCTGCCAAGGCTGAGCATCGTACGCATCCAGAATGGGCGGCCGCTTCGGCTCCGGGGGCGGTTCTACGGCCATCACCGCCTCAGCCTCCTGCCGGTATCCCGCCAACAGCTCCCGGGCCTCCTGGCACTCACCCACCTGGGCGACTACCACCGGGGCGGCCACGGCATCGGCTGTGGTGCCGCTGGTCGTACCGGAGCAGGCGGCCACCAGACCGACCGCTCCCACCGCCAAGCCCACCGCCCCCAGTCTCCAGCCCGCCATCTGCCCTTTATCTCCTGTCCTTCTCCAACCTACCCCCCCGCCCGCCTGAGGAGGGCGATGGCGATGGCCTCGCTGGCCCGAGCGATGGCGACCATCCTCCAGGTGGGCGAGCTGGAGGCCCGGCTGCGGGCCATCGAGGAGCGGATGGGCCTGCGGAGGGCCGGGTGAGAGTCGGTCGCCTGGAGCAGATCGTGGGCCGGATCGAGGCCGAGGGCGAGCGCCGGGACCGCATGGCGCAATGGGAGGCCCCGCCGCTCCTCCTCGACGAGCTGACCCACGAGGAGCGGGCGGAAGTGATCGGCCTCGCCAGGCAGATCAACGAGCTGGCCCACCGGCCGGAGCGGGCCGAGGAGGTCCGGGCGCTGGGCGAACGGCTGCGGGGGATCGCCTGGCGGGCCAGCCAGCAACGTGGGAGCAGACGGGGGACCGGCCCGAACGACTGACCATCATGATGAACAAGCGCTTGATTAACAGCCGATAGCTTCCATCCGGTCATCCGCCGCCTGCATCCAAACTACGGCTCGCCTCTCGCCTCGGTCGTGTGCACCAGCGAAGGCGTCGAACTGCAACTGAAGCCAATCACAGTCAGTCGATGCCTGAATCTCGGCCACGATCTCCGCAGTCGTCGAGTCCAGGGTGGTCGTCGTTTGTCCAGCCCCTCCACAAGCGACGAAGAGCGCTGCCAGCAGCACGGCTGTCGGTTTTTGAATCAGCATCCTCCTTCCACCTTCCAGTCCCCTGATCAGTGACAGTCTGCGGCTGTCCAGGGGTGGCCAGGACGTCCTGGCCCTGCTACCCAATCTGCTACCGAACGGAGGTTGTCCCCCGGCTTGTTGAAGTGAGGCGGTGGTCCCCCGCCTGAAACCTTGCCTGTGGCAGGGTTCGGGCGTCCACACAGACAACCCGAGGAAGGGGACCACCGTGAAGAAGAAGATACCTATTGTGACCGTGGCCGAGCCAGAGGAAGCGGCCCGCCTGGCCGGGCTCCCGCTGGAGGCGACGGTGGCGCTGGCCGATGTGGCCGGGGCGGTTCGGGAGGGACTGTTGGGGTTCTGCGCCGATGTGGGGCTGGTGGTGATGCGCCAGCTGATGGACGCCGAGCTCACCGATCGCATCGGCCCCAAACACGCCAGGCTCCCTGGCCGGTCCGCCAATTGGCATGGCACCACCACCGGGTCGGTGG
>JBOGFC010000154.1:0-33212 GCA_050742155.1 Acidimicrobiia bacterium | reverse complement strand
GGTTTGTGAAGGCGCTGAGTTCGCCGTCCAGGTAACGACGAAAGGCCGGATCGCTCGCCGACCAATCCTCATGCGGAAGGTTGCCGACCACCCGCGCTTCCGTGCTGAAGTAACCCAACACTCGGTCGGCCTGTCTTCCCGTGTACGCGGCGATGATGCCATCGATGACCTCGGCCGCACCGGGATCTACTGCCATGTTCTCTCCTCCTCTCCCGACCTGTCCGACACTACGCCCCGAGCTCCATCGCCGGCCGGTCGAATGCCCGATCCAATAGCCTGCACGGGTGATGCTCGACCAAGCCCTTTTCCAGACCACCACTTGGGCGGAGCGACGGCTCCGCGCCGAGCTGGAAGAGCTGGCACCGTTCATGGCCGGACGGCTCTCCGACTGGATCGAGGACCTGTTTGAAGGGGCTTCGCTCAGCCAGGCCTTCAGCCGTCCCTCCGCCTTTCCGGTCCTCCCCCTTCCCTGGTGGGCAGAGGAGTCCTTCGCCGCACCAGACCAGCACCGCCAGGCCGAACTCGCCTACTCCTCTATGGGGGGATATCTCCACATCCGGCTCATCGACAACATCATGGACGCCGACGCCCCGGGTGACCCGCGGCTGCTGCCGGCCCTCAACTTCCTCTCCACGGTCTTCACCCGGCCCTACCAGGAGTGGTTCCCCCGCTCCCATCCGTTCTGGGACCACTTCGAGCGGATCTGGATCGGGACCGCCGAGGTCACCATGCAGGACGCCCGGCTCGCCGAGGTGGACCTCGACCTCTTCCAAACCATCTCCGCCCGCAAGACGAACGCCGCCAAGATCCCGGTTGCGGCCATTTGTCACCTCCACGATCGCCTGGATCGTTTGGGATCGTGGGAGGAGTTCGTGGAGGCCTTCGGGGCCTGGCATCAGTTCCAGAACGACCTGCAGAGCTGGCGACGCGATCTGGCCACCGGGGCCACCACCTACCTCCTCTGCGAAGCCGGACGGCGCCGGCTACCCGGGGAGCCGGTGGCAGGCTGGCTGATCCGGGAGGGCCTCGACTGGGCGATGGACATCCTCCAGGACTGGATGACCGACCTCATGAAGCTGATCGGCCCCCTGGGTTCACCCGGACTCGGCGCCTACCTGACCCATCGGCAGGAGATGCTCTACGTCCAGACCAAGGCGGTCCGGTCCGGCGCGGAGGCGGTTCGCCGGCTGACGGCCGCGTTGAAAGGAGTCACCCCCGGCCCCCGACCGGCAGGTGATGATGGCAGCGGTAGGATGCGGGTCCATCGGAGTGGGAGGTGACCACGTGAAGCCAGAGAGGGGTGAATCATCGGAGTTCGCGCATCTGGTGGGCAAGGCGGCCTTCGATCCGGCCTTCGCCCGGCGGCTGGAGGAAGACCCGGCCTCGGCCCTGCGTCAAATCGGCATCGAGCCGACCGATGACGTCTTGGGGGCCCTGGAGCAGATCGACTTCGACTCGATCAAGCAGCTAGCCGGAGCCCTCGGCGACGAGCGGGGGATCGTCTAGGGCGAGCAGTCGTTCAACCCATCTGGATTACTCAGAGCACCCGGGCGGAACGGCGCCCCCGATACGTCATCAGGGCGTGGTAGCACAGAGCCGAAGTCATGAGGTCGGTGGCGTACCAGCAAACCGACCGGCCCCGGTTGGGAACGAAGAAGAACGGCTCGCCTGGCCAGCGCCCGTCGGAGCGCTGCCGCTCGAGCATCACGTCGATCCATTCCCGGTCGAAGAGGTGTCGAGCCCCCTCCCGCAGGCAGGCCCGGGTGAGCAGGCCGGCTCTCTGGGGGGTCAGCGGACGAGCCAGTCGCTCCCGGTCGATCTCCGCGAGGAGCACCCGGGACGCCCGCCCGGTCGGCCCGGCCAGCTCCTCGATCCGCAGGCCAGCCAGACGATCGAGAAGGTCGGCCACCACCACCAGGGCATAGGCCGTCGGGTAATTCACGCTGATGCCCGTTCCTCGCTCCACGAACCGCTCGAGCACGTGGCGAGCGGTGACCGCCACCACCTCCCGCCTTCCGGAGGGGTCGTAGTCGATCAGGCCGTTCACCACTCCGGCGGCGATCACTCCGCATCCCTCGCCCAGCAGAACGGCGTGCTCTCCGGTCGAGAGCCATACCGGGATGCGGCCGTCCGGCCCGAGCCACTCCAACAGTAAGGCCAGGTGCTCCTCCACGACCCGTCCATGGGCCTCCTGATCCTCCGAGAACCGGTGCAGGCGAAGCAGGACGCCGAGCGTGTCGCTGTCGACCTGGGGAAGCCCGGGGTGGTCGTAATAGGCGAAACCCCGCTTGCGGACGCCCTCGCGGAACTCGTCCACCAGCGGTCCTACCGCATGCCCCTGCCGTCCCAGGATCTCGAGGATGAGCCCGGCCGGAAAGGTGGCCGTGACCTCCTCGGCCCCACCGAGGCCCCACCGGTGGACCTCCCAGCTCTCTCGAAAGGACGGATCCGAGAGCAGATACCGCTCGGCGGTGTCGATCCCCGTGGTCAGGAGATCGGATGCCGCCCCGGAGGAAGCGGCCGCCACCTCCGAGGTTCGCGCAGCCCTCCCAGCCGCCTGCCTGACGTCGAAAAGGTCGTGGAGTTCGTCCATCAGCGGCCGCAGTTCCTCGGCGTAGCGGGCGAAGCGTTCCAACTCGAGCTGGCTGGCGGCCGAGCGGCACCTCTCCAACCCCGCCGTCCATGCCTCGGCGAGCCGATCAACCGCGTCGGAGACGATCATGGCTCCCAGCAACTCCTCGGGGCGAGCCGGCAGATCCATCCCGAACCGCCGGGCGGCCCAGGCGAGCGCCGGCCTCACCCGGCCCAAGAAGAGATCGTCCCGCGCCCGAAGCAGGTCGCGCCGTACGACCAGCAGGCCGTGCAGATCGTCGAGCAGAGTGATCAGCCCGGGCAGCAGGCTCTCCCGTCGGGCGGCCAGGGCCACCGACGCCGGTCCGGCCAGGAACGGGGCCAGCCGGGCGGCGCTCGCCTCCAGCACCTCGTCCGGGGAGCCGGGGCCCGCCGGGTCGTCGAGCATCACTCGATGGAACCGTCGCCAGCCGGCTGCATGGAGATCCGCCAAACCCTGGTGATCTTGGATCACCGCTTGCAGCTCGATCGACGCACCGCGGGCCAGCTCATCGGCCAGGGCGACGGAGGAGCGATCGAAGGGTGAGCCGGGCCCCCGGATTCCCTCGTGCAGGTGGACCAGGGCCAAGGTGAGCAGCATGCTCCGCGAGATCCGGTGCTCGAGGGCGTCATCGGCCACGCTCAGCTCGTCGAGGAGCCAGAGGTGCTCATGGAGGACCGGAGCATCGCTCGAATCGGAGAGCAGGTCCTCCATTCGGCCCGTAGACGACCAGGCCAGCCCCAGATCCACCCTCAACAGCCTGCCCTGCTCGTGCAGCCCGGGGAGCAGCCGATCGAAGGAGGCCTCGATCTCTCGCCAGGTGTCGCGCAGGCGATCCCGATATCCGACCTGCCACTCCATCGAGCCCACCTTCCGCGGTGCCGACCGCCGAGCCTACCGACGCCCAGATGGGCGATACTGCCAGAATCCCCCGATGAGCTCCCGGGACCCGGGAGTATGGTTTCCCGAGGAGGGCGCTACTGGAATGGCCGAGGTCGGGATCCGCGATCTGACCCTCGAGCGTACCCATGCAGGCGTCCACGGCTTGGACTCGTACATCCCCTTCGACCGCCGGGCCGCCCTCACCCACGCCGAACGGCTGCCCGATCGGACCTCGGGGGCGGCCCTGTTCGCCGATATTTCCGGGTTCACCGCCTTGACCGAGGATCTATCCGATCGGCTGGGGCCGCAGCGGGGAGCCGAGGAGCTGTCCCGGCTCGTCAACCGGGTGCTCTCCGACGTCATCGCCGAGGTGCACCGCTTCGGGGGCAGCGTGATCGGCTTCCCCGGCGACGGCGTGACCTGCTGGTTCGATGGGGACGACGGGCGCCGGGCGGCCGCCGCCGCCCTGTCCGCCCAGAAGCGACGGCGCCGGGGAGATGAGGACTCCGCCTTAGGGGTGAAGCTGGGAGCCACCTCGGGCCTCGCCCGACGGTTCCTGGTGGGGCATTCACGCATCCAGCGGATGGACGTGGTGGCCGGGGCGATCGTGGACCGGATGGCGGTGGCCGAGGAGCTGGGTCGACCTGGCGAGGTCTTGATCGGCGGCGAGATCGTGGGGTGGATTCGGGACCGCATCGAGATCATCGAGTGGCGCCAGGACAAACCGGCCGAGGATGCCGTCCCGAACCGGCCCACCCCGGAGGGCGAGTGGTTCGCGGTGGTGTCGGGCGACCCGGAGGACCTGGCCTCCCCCAGGGAGCCGGGCCCCGAGCCGGATGTGCCCGCCGAGGTGGCGCGGGACTGGGTGATCCCGGCCGTCTATGAGCGCCTCCTGCGTGGTCGGGGCGAGTTCCTGTCCGAGATCAGACCGGTGGTGACCCTGTTCAACCAGTTCGGCGGCATCAGGTACGACCTCGACAATGAGGCGGAAGGGAAGTTGGACCGCTACATCCGCTGGGTGCAGACCGTGCTGGCCCGCTACGAGGCGTTTCTGCTCCAGCTCGTGGTGGGCGACAAGGGCAGCTACTTCTACGCCGGGTTCGGCGCACCCCTCTCCCACGAGGACGACGCGGTCCGGGCGGTGAAGGCGGCCACCGAGCTGGTGCAGATCCCCGCCGAGCTCCGCTTTATCGACAGACCCCGCATAGGGATCAGCCAGGGGAAGATGCTGGCCGGCGCCTATGGAACCCCCATCCGGAAGACCTACGGCGTCCTCGGACGGGCAGCCAATGTGGCCGCCCGTCTCATGCAGGCCGCCCAGCCCGGCCAGATCCTGGTCGGCGGGGCTGTCGCCGAGATCGCCTCCTCCCGGTACGTGTTCGTCTCGACCTCTCGTGATGACGTCGCTGAGGTGGTCGAGGAGCGGGCCACCCCCCAGGTCCTGGCGCCGAAGGGACTGCGCTCGATCGAGACGGTAGGCCGGGCCGGAGAACGGGCCAGGCTGGCCGAGTCGCTGCAGCGGCTCCTCGACGGGCAGCCGGACATCGTGGTGATCGAGGGAGTGGCGGGGATCGGCAAGTCGCGGCTGCTGGCCGATCTGAAGCGGGAGGCGGAATCGCTCGGTATCCCCGTCCACGTCGGGGCAGGGAGCGCCATCGAGCACAACACTCCCTTCTACGCCTGGCGGAGCATCTTCCGCGACATCCTCGGACTCCAGGACGGAGCCGACCAGCCGGCCGTACGGGCGGCCATCGAGGGCCACCTGGCGGATGAGCCGCAGCTGCTGGAACTGGCTCCCCTGCTCAACCCGGTGCTGCCGGTCGACCTCCCCGACACCGACACCACGGGCCGCATGCCGCCCTCGGTGCGGAGCAGCAACGCCCTCGAGGTACTGGTGGCCTGCCTGCGGAGGCGATCGGCTCCCCTGTCGGTGGCGGTGCTCGTCCTGGACGATGCCCAATGGCTCGACTCGGCCTCGTGGGGGCTCCTGGAGCGGGTCCGGGCCGCCATTCCCCACGTGTTCATCGCCGTGGCAACGCGTCCACCCGAGCCGGGGACGCCCCCGGAGGAAGGGGATGGCGCCGGCCCGTCCGAGCTTCGGCGGCTGGTGGCCCAGACTCCCGACAAGCACATTCTCCTCGAGCCGCTCTCGGAAGAGGAGATCGGTGAGCTGGCCGTCCGATATCTGGGAGTACCCGAGGTGCCCGCCCAGGTCCGCCAGGTGCTCAGCGAGCGGGCCGAGGGCAACCCCTTCTTCGCCGAGGCCCTCATCCAGACGTTGGAGGACCGGGGCCTGATCGAAGTCACCTCGGGCCGCGCCATCGTGAAGGGCACGATCGATCAGCTGCGGGCGGAGTTCCCCGAGGGCGTCGAGCGGCTCCTCACCAGCCGGCTGGACCACCTCACGCTTCCCCAGCAGACCGTGCTGCTGGTGGCCAGCATCCTCGGCAGGACCTTCACCACCTCGATGCTCCGCGACATCTCACCGCCCGAGTTGGGCCTGGAGGACCTGGAGGACCAGCTCGAGGCGCTGGTGGAGATGGAGATGCTCGTCACCGATGAGGAGCCGCCGGAGCGAAGCTTCGAATTCCGCCACGGGCTGATCCGCCAGGCAGCCGCCGAGCTCCTGCCCCCCTCCTGGAGGCGGGACATCCATGGCCGGGCCGGTCGGTGGATCGAGGAGCATCACCGGGAGGCGCTCACCCCGTGGTACTCGGTCCTCGCCCACCACTGGGACGAAGCGGGCGAGGTGCCCAAGGCGCTTGATTACCTCGATCTCGCCGCGGCGCACGCCTTCGCCAGCTCCGCCTACGAGGAATCGGTCCGGCTCTACCAGCGAGCGCTGCAACTGGCGGGCGGGCAGGACACGACCGAGCCTTTCCAGCTGGCGCGCTGGCATCTCCGGCTCGGCGAGGTCTACGTGCATCGCCAGGAGGAGGACGTGACCAGGGGGCGCCTCCACCTCGAGGAGGGCCTGCGGACCATCGGGAAGGCTCCCCCGGCCAATCCGGTCTGGCGGATCCTGGCCCTGCTCGGACAGCTGTTCCTCCATCTCTCCCATCGGCTGGGCCTGCGAGGTTCGCCCGAGCCGTCCCGCCGCGAGCTGCTGCTGGAGGCATCGAGAGCCTACGAGCGGCTGGTGGAGGTCTACTACATCTCCAGACAGACGTCCCTCTCCTTGTATGCCGCCCTGCGGGCGCTCAACCTGGCCGAGGCGGCCGGGCCGTCCTCCGAGCTGGCGCGCGGCCTCGCCACCGTAGGGGCGATTTTCGGGTTCATCCCGCTGCGCGGAGTCGCCGAGCGCTACCTGGCCAGGGCGCTCGCTATGGGGGATCCGGAGGCCGACCCGGCGGCGGCCGCCTGGACCTCCCTGGTGGCGGCCTTCTACCAGGCCGGCCTCGGCCACTGGGCCGGTACGGACGAGATGGAGGGGGCCGAGCCACTCGCCCGACGGGTGGTGGAGCTCTCCACCCGCATCGGCGACAGCAGGAGGATCGAGGACGGCCACTCCAACCTCATGATCCAGGCCTATCTGCGGGGGGAGTTCGCCGAGGGCTTGGCCCTCTCGGACCGGCTGCTGGAGATGGCCCAGGCCCGCGGCGCCACTCGCCCGCGCACTTACGGCCTACAGGGAAGGTCATACTGCCTACTCGACTCGGGACGGATCGCCGAAGCGCGCCTCTCCATCGTGGAGCTCGACGACCTGCTGGCCGAAGACCCTCGGTTCGCCGATCAGGCCCTCATCGACGACACGGCCGGGCTGCTGGCGCTGGCCGAGGCGCGGGCCGGAAGGGTGCGCCGGGCCACTCAGCTCGCCGAGCCGCTGCTCGCCCGCATGGCCGGACAGGCGCCCAGCAACTTCTCCTCATTGTCGGCCTACTCCGCCCCGGCCGAGGTGCTCCTCAGCGACTGGCGGACTCGGGGGCCCAGCCGGATCCTCCGGCGCAACACCCGCAGGGCGCTGCGGCTACTCGAGCGCTATGCACGTGTGTTTCCGATCGGCCGACCTCGCCTCCTCCTGTGGAGTGGCATTCACGCCGGGCTACGGGGACGGGCCGGCCTGGCGGCGCGTCTCCTCCGGGAGAGCGTCCGGGTGGCCGGCCAGCTCGGGCTCCGTTTCGACGAGGCTCGAGCCCTGTTGGAGTTGGCCGACCGGTTGGGTCCTGACACCGGCGAGGGACGTGAGGCCCTCCGTCGGGCCGAGACGACCCTGGCCGAGATGGGAGCGGCGACATCGGCCCAGCAGGAGGCGGCCTGATCGCCTCGAATGTCCTGATGGAGGCCCCGTCCCTCGAACCACCCCGGCGATCCCTGACCGCCCAGGTGGGGCCCGTGTGCTCCTCGCCCTTGGTCCAGGCACCTGGCCAGGTGCACGCCGGCGACGAGTGACCCAACCTCTCCGATACCACTTTGAGCCGGACGCCGGCTTTGATAAGCGCTCGTATCTCAAGCATCCGCCCGCGCAGCTGGCCAGGCGAGATCCATATCGAACGCAGCGCTTTCCGGTCACTGACCCGTCGGAGCATCCGCCTCAGCGCATACTCGGCCTGATGCGCCTTCACGAACTCGAACGCCAGTACGACATTCACTTGGAGGGGCACTCGGTGATCGGCGGGTTCATCTACCGGGGGAGCCGGATCGGCGCCTTGGCGGGCCGCTACGTCTTCGGGGAGCTCTCCCGCCTGTTCAACTTCCCCTCCGGGCCGCACAACTTCGGCAAGCTGCTCTCCCTGTCCGAGCAGCCGGCTTAAGGAGGCTTGCACCGTATCTTCGAGCTCCAGGGGTTCCACGAGGCCATGGAGGAGCTGGGGCTCACCGACCCCGAGCAGGAACCGAGGCCCTTCCCCCCGACCCCGGCCGTGCTCGGCATCGGGCAGGACGCCTCGGATACCACGGCTTCGGGGCTGCTCGGTGGCGCGGAGCGCGAAGGTTCACGGCGATGTCCGACGCCCGGGACCGAGCCGCTGCGTCTTGGCTACGCTTCCGCCTTCCGTCTTACGGTTCGATAGCCGTATCGCGCGGCGGGGTGGTTGGCCACGATACGCTTGCCGCATGGCCGTGAAAGTCAGCTGGCCACAGGCGCTCGCGTGGCGGATGCAGCGGCACCTGCTGGATCCGGTCGGTCGGCTGCCCGTGGCGGGGGTGGTCGGCCGCCTCTGCGGTGTCCAGGCGCAAGTGGCGTCGTCCGCCGAGCTCGCGGTCCGTGTCCGGCGTGAGGCGTCGCGGCCCGGCGAGGTCAGCCGCGCCCTGTCCGAGGGTCGCCTCATCAAGACCTGGGCGATGCGGGGCGCCCTCCACCTGCTCACACCCGAGGAGGGCGGAGCTTTCCTTTCGATGATGGCCGCCGGGCGACCGTGGGAGCGGCCGAGTTGGCAGCGTTATTTCGGCGTGACCACCGAGCTGCTGGATACCCTTCGCCGCGCGGTACGCGAGGCGCTCGACGGCACGCTCCTCACCCGGGACGAGCTGGTGGCCGCGGTGATTGCGCGGCGCGGGTTGGGGCATGTCGGGGAAGCGCTCCGCTCAGGCTGGGGCACGCTCCTGAAGCCGCTCGCTTGGCAGGGAGACCTGTGCTACGGACCGAGCCGGGGAGGACGGGTGACCTTCATGCGCCCAGAGGCGGCGAGCTCGCGCTGGGCCGGTGTCCCCGATCCGGATGAGGCGGCGCCGGTTGCCATCGTCGCTTATTTTGGAGCTTACGGGCCCGCCGCTATCGATGCCTTCGGCAAATGGATGGCCGGCGGCTGGTTCGGCAAGCGACAGCTTCGGACCTGGTTCGGCGCGCTCGGCGACCGGCTGGCTGAGGTCGAGGTGGACGGTGAACCCGCCCACGTCCTGGCGGAGGACCTCGACGAGCTGTCCTCGGCGACGCCCACCCCTGCGGTGCGGCTACTGCCGGGCTTCGACCAGTACGTCCTGGGCCCCGGCACCGCCGACGGCCATGTCGTGCCGGCGGCGCGGCGGGCCGCCGTGAGCAAGCAGGGCGGCTGGATCTCGCCGGTCGTGGTGGCGGGTGGCGTGGTGTGCGGCACCTGGGAGCTGGATGGCGACCGGGTGCGCGTCGCCTGGTTCAAGGAGGCCGGCAGGCTGCCGCGGAACGCGCTGGAGGCGGAGGTCGCGCGGCTCTCCTCGATCCTCGATCGCGGCCTCCGCGCGGCGATCAGTCTTGCGTAGGGGTGCGGAAGATGGGCCATGTTGCGTCCTGAAAGCTGGGCAAGACCTGCGGGGGTTAACGGGTGACGGTCCCCGGTTTCAGCTCGATGAGTGAGACGGCTGGCATCGGGAGCTCAAACGCAAGGCTCAGCGATCCCTCGCGCGATGACACGTCCCGCTCCGGCTCGAGATGCTCTAGGCGGTCCGCCGCCTGAAGTGCAGCCCATCCCGCCTCGTCGGGCCAGTCGCGCCCATTGCGCAACCTGCGCCAAGCATGGCTGAGATTGGAATGCCGGTCGTCCAGGCGGTGGTGTCGCAGACGATACCGGCCAGCCGCCAGCCCGACGACGGTGAGGTCGACGCGCCGGTCGAGGAGAGTATCCCCTGCGGCCTTGGCGACGTCGACCGTGCCGTTCCAGGCGAGGATCCTCAGGCTGCCGTCGGAACAGCGCGTGGCGATGGCGTCGACCATGTCACCGGCGCCGTCCCCCTCGACCCGGACGCTCAAGCGCTCATCGCCGAGCTGCTCGAGCATCCACAGGCCCCACCACCGGGGCTTGCGCAGGTTGCCTACGCCGAGGAGCCCGAATCCTCCGTGCAGGAGCGAGGACGGCCGACCTAGCTCCTCGAAGTGGTCGGAGACGGTCCAGTAGGCCAGCGCATCGAGGCGTCCCATGGCGCTCACCATGCCGCGGACCAGATACGCGGCGCTCCACACCGAGTCGTGCACCCCGTTGAAGTGGCCGGCGTGGGCGCCCCACTCGGTCCACCACAGCGGCAGGCCGGCCCGCCCATGGCGGGCGACGATGGGTCGCAGGTCGAGGGGTGCGTTGCCGTAGGTGTGGGTCGACAGGAAATCGATCGGGGCGCCCGAGCGGCCGACGTGGTCGAGTAGCTCGTCGAGCCAGCCGACCGCCGCCGATCCCGGACCGCCGACTGGCAGCAAATGGTCGACCGACTTGATCGCCCGGGCGCTGACCTCGTAGAGACGGAAGTACTCCTCGGGTGTTCCCGACCAGAAGACCTCCAGGTTTGCCTCGTTCCAGACCTCGAACCCCCAGGTGCGGACCTCGTCCCGTCCGTAGCGTTCCACCAGGTGGGCGGTGAGCTCGCTCACCAGGTCGCCCCACCGCTCCCAGTCGCGCGGTGGCGAGACGATCGCCTGGTACTGGAAGACGGTCTTCGAGGGATCACGGGCCAGATCACGCGGCATGAAGCTCACCTCCACGACCGGGTGGAGACCGATCTCCAGGACGCGGTCGTAGATCCGGTCGATGCCGCTGAAGTCATGAACTGGCCCGCCGTGCGTCTCCCGGTAGACCCCAAGCTCGTCGTGGAGGATGGCGTGGGCCCGCACGGCGCGGATTCCGAGCTCGTCGTGGGCCAGGCGCAGCGCCTCGGCGAACTCCTCGCCGATCGAGCGGCCCGCGGGGCCCTCGCCGTAGTCCAGCTGGCTGAGGTGTTCGGCCCCGATCATCGGACGCCACGGGCGGTGGAGCGGACCAAGGCTCACAGCGGTGTCGATGGTCACCCGGCAGCGAGCGTCTCCCTCGAGGCGCGGCGTGGCGACGACCAGTTCGCTCCGGGGCTGGTCGTGGTCGTCGACGGCCGCCACCGCGGCGATTCGATACCGAGCGCGGTGCCCCGGCGCGCCCGTCGTGTCGGTGAACGGCGGGTGCGGGACGGCCCGCACCAGCGGCTCGCCGACCTCGACTGGCCGGAACTCGCCCTCCGCCGTATCGGCCCGCAGGACGAGATACCCGGCCGCCCCTGTGACCGGCTCCCAGGTCAGGGTGACCTGCCCCCGACCCTCGACAACCCGCACGTGCCGGGGCGCCTCCAGCCGAGGAAGGGGCCGCGGAGGGCGCCCTTCGCTTGGGCGACCGATGCGCGCTTCCCAGTCGGGCCGCGCGTCGGCCCCGTGGCTCATCGTTCTTGTGCGGGAGCGCGGGAAGGTCGGAGACCGGTGACGCGGCCGGGTCGCCCGCCGCCCGCACTCTTCGAGCCGTCCATCGCACCCATCATGGCGCGCGGCCGGCCTCAAAGTCCTCCATGGCCATCAGCGGCCGGAGCGACGGCTCGAGGGTCACGGCCAGATAGCCCTGGAGCCGATCATCGAGCAGCTCGTTGGCGATGGCGGCGATCACCATTCCCTGGTCGAGGGCCAGGTAGCGGTCGGCGATCTGCCCGCTGGCCAAGTCGACCGCGTCCTTGAACCCCCCCCGCCCGTACAGGGCCGGGAAGTCGATGTGCAGAGCGGCGAGGTTGGCCATCGTGGCGGCCGGGGCGAAATCGAGGGCCAGGAAGGCGGCGTGGGGGGTGACGACGCCAGATCCGTAGTCGGTGATGGGCCGCGGCTCACGTGGGCAGGCGGGATCCGGCCAGCCGAGGTCGACCAGCGTGCCGCGCTCCTGGTCGCTCGTATAGCCGCCGTCCCACATCCCGATCTGGTCGACGCCGTACTCGCGGTAGCCGCCGGCCGGGTCGCTCGACGGGCTGAAGCCCCAGTAGCCGTAGCCCGCTTCCTCCAGGCCGTACTCGATCTGCGACTCGACGTAGAGGGGATGGGTGACGGCCCAGCTGCTCGGTCCCCACTGCTCCTCGGGAACGACCAGGGGCACCATGAGGGCTTCGAACATGCTGCCGCCCCAGCTGGGCACCACCAGCTGGTCGTCGTAGCGATAGGCGCCCTCGAACACGTCGACCCCAAGGTAGGTCTGCCACTCTCCCACTGGGTACTGCTCCTGCCAGCTCCAGCCGCAGTCGTTGGGGAAGGTGCGCCACGGAGCGAAGTAGTGGGGTGCCGGGATCTGGTCGAGGGCGATGCCGATGTAGGAAGCGATGCGCGGCTCGGTGTTGAAGGCCCCGTAGTGGTGCCCGGTGTAGGTCACCGTTTCGCCCATCGCGCAGTAGTCGCCCTTCGGGAAGCCGGTGGCCCACGGAGGGGTGTCCTGGATCCGCCAGAAGCCGCCCCGGATCAACCCGGCGCCGGCGTCGGGGCCCTTGGCGTCGGGGTCGTAATAGCAGCCGAAGTCCATGCTGGTGGCCAGCTCCCAGGCCTGGTCGCCGAGCTCCGGCACGGCGTTGGCCACCATGATCAGGCCCGACGCCAGCCAGCCGTTGTCCACGCTGGAAAGGAACGGGTAGACCGGGTTGTGCGGCGGTTCCGGCCAGGTGGTCAGCTTCTCGAGGGTGGCCGGGTCGTACCAGTTGTAGAACTGGCCGGAGGGCTCGTGGCGCTCGAGTCGCGCCACGCTGTCGAGCGCCTTGGCGATTCGCTCGGTCGCCTCCTCGGCCGAGATGAGGCCGAGGCCGCGCGCCGCCAGGGTCGCCCATAGGTACATGCCGATGTTGGTCGGCGAGGTGTACGCCGAGCGGCTCCTCGGGTGCAGGTCGCCGCCGATATTGTCGGCCGGCAGCCCGGTAACCGGTACGACCAGCTTCACGAAGGAGTGCCAGGTGGCGGCCGCGTAGCGCTCCAGGGTGGCGCGATCCCCGGAGGAGAGCCCGGCGTGGGCGACGCCGGGCGCCGTAGCCCCCAGGAGAGCGAGAGCTGCCGCCAGACTCCGGATTCGTCCTTTCATCGGTTCACCTTATTTCTCCGTTGGGTCACTTGATGCCGGTCATGGCGATGCCCTGGGTGAAGTAGCGCTGCAGGGCGATGAAGATCAGCAATACCGGCACCACCACCACCACCGAACCCGCCATGAGCAGGCTCAGGTTCGTCTGCTGCTGCCCGATGGCGAACAGGGCGATCGCCACCGGCAGGGTGTACATGTCCTCGGTGCTGGCCACCACCAGCGGCCAGAGGAAGCTGTTCCAGCTGCCAAGGAAGGTGAGGATGCCGAGGGTGGCCAGTGCCGGGCCAGACAGCGGGAGGATGATCCGGAAGAAGATGTGGTACTCCCCGGCCCCGTCGACCCGCGCCGCGTCGATGACCTCATCGGGGAGGCCGGAGATGAACTGCCGCATCAGGAAACCACCGAACGCCCCGGCCAGGAAGGGCACGATCAGCCCGGCGTGGGTGTTGACCAGCGCCATGTTGGCGACCAGCACGAACAGCGGCATGAAGGTGACGATGCCCGGCACCATCAGCGTGCCCAACATCAGCATGAACAGCGCTCGTTTGCCCGGGAACTCCAGCTTGGCGAGCGCGTAGCCGAGCATCGAGCAGAAGAGCAAGTTGCCGGCCGTCACCGCCAGGGCGACGACCGCCGAGTTGAAGAAGTAGCGGGCGAAGGCGAGCCGGTCGAAGAGGTCGGCATAGTTGCCCAGGGTGGGGTCCTGGGGTATCCAGGTCGGCGGGAGCTGCCGCAGCTCGGCGGTCGTCTTGAACGATCCCAAGACCATCCAGACGAAGGGGCCGACCATCAGCAGCAGGCCGATGATCAGCGCCACGTGGACCCACCTGCCGCCCGCGCCCCGCCCGATCCTGCCCCCCAGTCGTGCCGGGGGGACCGCCTGCGTGGGTGCGATGGTTGTCATCAGCACGCCCCCTAGGTTGCCGGCCGGAAGAGCCGGAACTGTATGAAGGTGAGGAGTACGATCGCCACGAAGAGGATGTAGCTGATTGCCGCCGTGTAGCCGTAGTTGCCGAAGCTGAACTGGTTGTAGGCGTGGAAGGCGACCGACAGCGTCGAGTCGAGCGGCCCGCCCCGGGTCATGACGAACGGCTCCTCGAAGAACTGGAGGTAGCCGATACCGGTGATCACCGCGGCGAAAAGCAGCGTCGGGCGCAGCATGGGGAGCGTGATGCTGCGGAAGCGCTGCCAGCGCCCCGCCCCGTCGACTTCGGCCGCCTCATAGAGGTCGGCGGGGATAGTCTGGAGGCCGGCGAGGAAGACCACCATGAGGAAGCCCAGGTTCCGCCAGGCGGCCATGATGATGAGTGACCACAGGGCCAGTCGCGGGTCGCTGAGCCAGCCGGGGCCGTCGATAGCGAGCAGCCCGAGCAGCCCGTTGAGCAGACCGATCTCCTTCGCCAGCAGCAATCTCCAGACGACGGCGATGGCCACGATGCTGGTCACCACCGGCAGGTAGTAGCCGACGCGGAAAAGGGTCCGGAACTTCACAACCCCCTGGTCCAGCCCCATCGCGGCCAGCAGGCCCAGCGCCATGGTGAGCGGCACGCCGAAGAGGACGAAGACCGAGGTGTTGGCCGCCGCCTTCTGGAACTTGGCGTCGCCCAGCACGGTGAGGTAGTTCTGCGCTCCCACCAGGTCGACCCTGAACGGATTGCGGATGTCGGTCACCCGCAAGTCGGTGAAGCTGGTGACGAGCGAGACGGCAATCGGCCCGGCCAGGAAGACAGCGAAGAGGATGACGAAGGGGAGCGCGAAGCTCCAGGCGACCAGCGCCTCACGCCACTTGTGGCGGGCCGTGAGCGGGGCGGCCCGAACTGCCCCGCTCACCGCGGCCTCGCGGCTACCCACCTCCTAGAGCCCTGTGCCGATCGAGGTAGCCTCATCCTGCATCGCCCGGCACGCCTCCTCCGGCGTCGCGTCGCCGATCGTCACCTGCTCGACCTGGCTGTCGATGGCCGCGGCGACCTGCTCCCAAGTGGGGATGGCCGGCGGCGCCTTGGCATCGGCGAGCTGATCACCGAAGGCGGCCAGCAGCTCGTCGCCGGCCAGCGCATCGTCCTCCCAGGCCGACTGCACGGCCGGCAGGTCGCTGATCGTCTCGTACCACTTCACCTGCACCTCAGGGCGGCTGAGGTACTGGACGAAGGCCCAAGCCGCGGCCTTGTTGTCCGAGTCGGCCAAGACGGCCAGGTCGCCGCCCCCCACAAAGCTGGTCCCGGCCTCCTCGGACGGCTGATGGGCCACCGACCACGTCGCCGGGTCGGCGCCGGCGTCGGTGACGATCCCGATCATCCAGGGACCGCTGATGAACGAGCCGATCTGCCCCTCGGCGAAGGCGCCCTCCAGCGGGAGCTCTCCGGCCTCGGTGGGGGTCAGGCCCTCCTCGAAGAAGGTGTTGTAGTAGGTCAGCGCGTCCACGCAGGCCGGGGAGTCGAGGGTAAAGCTGCCGTCGTCGCCGAGGATGTCTCCGCCCTTCTGCCAGAAGAACGGCATGAAGGTCTGCCACGAGCCGGTGCCGCCAGGCTGGAGGCTGATTCCGTACTGCGCCCCGGCATCGACCATCCCCTGCACCATCTGCTTCAGCTCGTCCCAGTCGCCGGGCGGCTCCGAGAACCCAGCCTGCTCGGCCAGATCGGTCCGATAGTAGAGGAGCCGGGTTTCGACGTACCACGGTACGCCGTAGCTCACCCCCTCGACGACGGTGGTGTTCCAGGCGCCCTCGAAGAACTGCGACGGGTCGATGTCCGACGGTGTCGGATCGAGTCCCCCCAGCTTGGCGAACTCGCCCATCCAGGTCGTCCCGATCAGGCTCACGTCGGGGACCTGACCGCCGGCGATGGCGTTGACGATCCGGTCGTGGGCCCCATCCCAGGGGACCGCGGTGACCTCCACGGTGACCTCGGGGTTCTCGGCCATGAAGTCCGCGGCCAGCACGTCGAGGTTCTCGCCCTCGGTCCCCATGGCCCAGGCGCTGATCTGACCGGTGGCCGGCCCTGTGACCGCCGGGGTGGTGGCGCCCGGGCCCGGTGCGGCCCGGCCGCAGGCCGCCAGCACGAATGCCAATGCCGTCACCACGGCGTGCAGGTGGGATCTGGTTTGCATGGTCTCTACCTCCTCATGTCATGTCGGATGGCAGCCGCAGCTCGCCCGGATGACCGGGGTGGTCGGCAACACCACCCGGCGAGCCTCTCGGCGTGGGTTCTCTATGCGCTCGATCAGCAACCGGGCGGCGGTCGAGCCCAGCTGGCGCATCGGCTGGCGGACCGTCGTCAAAGGTGGGGTAATGAGGCGAGCAGCCAGGATGTCGTCCCAGCCGCTGACCGCCAGGTGGACGCCCACCTCGAGCTCCGCTTCACGCGCCGCCGTGTAGGCACCTAGGGCGATCTCGTCGTTGGCACACACGAGCCCATCAGGTGGGTTGGCGGCGGCGAGCAACTCGGCCACGGCGGCGCGTCCCTCGTGCTCGCGGTACGAGCAGCGGACCGGGCTGCGGGGGATCGGAACGGCCAGGCGCCGGTGGGCTGCCAGGAAGCCTTTCCAGCGGGCGTGGGCATCGGGCGAGGCATTGGGGTCCCCCACGAAGGCGAGCGAGCGACGCCCGTGGCCGAGCAGGTGGCCGGTGATCGCTTCCGCCGAGCGCCGGTTCCCGGACCGCACGACGTCGGCGGTGCCGACCGGCGGCCGGGCCAGCAGGACTGCCGGCGTGCCGCGCTCCTCGAGGTGGGCCACCAGCTCGTCGTCCACGGTGCGGCCCATGAGCACCATGCCATCCACCCGGGCCGCGAGATCTAGGACGAGATGGCGGGCGCCGGGCCGGCCGTGCGTGGCGAGAATGAGCACGCTGTGCCCGGCGGCGGTGGCGGCCTCCTCGTAGCCGAGAATGACCTCCGAGTAGTACGGGCCCGACATGTCGGGAAAGACGATCCCGGTGGCGTCGTGGCGGCCCTCAGCCAGTGATCGGCCCAACCGGGAGGGCGTGTAGCGCAGCTCTTCGATGGCTCGAAGCACACGCAGGCGGGTCTCCGGCGTCACCGGCGTCGTTCCACGGTTGACTCGCGAGACGGTGGCCAGCGAGACACCGGCCCGCTCGGCGACGTGATAGATGGTCGGGGCACCCCTACGCACGCGTGCCCGCCCACCCCTCGAAGGCATGGGGGGTATGAAAGCGCTTTCACACCTTTGTGTCAAGTGGGACCGAACGAGACTGCTGTCCGACCCCGGACCAACCAATGGCGAGCCCTGCCGCCCCCGGGCGTTCTCGCTCGGGAACGATTGCGCTTCGCAGGTCAGAAGGGCAGGTCGAGAATCACGCCGATGGTGTCTCGGATCTGAGCGAGGGTGACTCCTCCAACGTTGCCCAGGGCACGCTCGATCCGACCGGTCGACACGGCTCGAACATGTTGGCATTGGGCGGACGAGCGATGCACGAGGCCATTTGCCGGATCGGGCTCAATCTGCACCTCGGACCCGAACCCGCGGATCGCGGTCGTCAGCGGTACGACTTGGACCACGCTGGGGGTTTGGGTCGAGGATGCGCTGGGCAGTGACTACGACAGCCGGATAACGGAACCTTGCCTCTCGCCCGCCCGGGGGACCCAGATCGAGCTCGACAAGGTCAACCCGAGGTCAGCATCGAGCCACTCGACCTCACCAGGGGTCAAAACAGCCGTGAGCTCTTCCCCGATGCGATCCTGGCGCAGCCGTCGCACCGCCAGCGCCACAGTTTCGCCGACGGTGGTTCCCATCTCCGCAGCGAGGCGTTTGAGCTCCTGGTGCGTGGTCACGTCGATTCGCACACTCGTGCTCTGCATGCATAGCAGCATACAAGAGCGCATGCCCGATCTTGAGGGCCCCGGTGAGATCTGGCAGCCATCCGCAAGCAGGGGAGAGTCGGCCGCTGCCAAACGGAGGGCGCCACACGCGGCGTCACAAGCCTGGATCTACGCCCCGAAGCCAACCGAACGCCGGTTGCCGAGAGTCGCTCCGTTGGGTATGGCGGCTGACCGGATTGGGGGTTCGTGTCAGTCGTCGGGAAAGCGGTACTCCCCTCCCCTCCGCGGCACCCTCCGCTGAGGGCACCCGGGCGGGAAGGGATCGGGCGGGGGTATCGTCCGTCCGGTGAGCGGGCCCCTCTACGCCGGCCTCCCCACCTTCTTCCGGCTTCCCTACGTCGAAACGGAGGACGAGCTGGAGCGGTCGCGGCCCCACGTCGCCATCCTCGGAGCCCCCTGGGACGACTCGGTCACCTACCGCCCGGGGGCGCGCTTCGGCCCTCGGGCTGTGCGACAGGCCATGTACCTGCGGTCGTTCTTCCACGTCGGGCTTCAGCTCGATCCCTTCCAGCACCTGCGGGTGGTGGACTTCGGGGACGCCGCCTGCGTTCCCAGCCTGGTGGAGCCGAGCCACGCCGCCATCCGGGACAAGGTGGCCCAAGCGGCTTCCCGGGGCATCATCCCACTGGTGGTGGGCGGGGATCACTCGGTGACGTTCCCGGCCGCCACCGCGGTCGCCGAGGCGGTCGCCCCCCGCCGGCTGGGGGTGGTGCACTTCGATGCCCACGCCGACACCGCCACCGACGCGTGGGGCAACCTGTGGAGCCATGGCACCCCCATGCGCAGGTTGATCGAGAGCGGAGCGGTGGAGGGCCGCAACTTCGTGCAGATCGGCCTGCGGGGGTACTGGCCGCCTCCGGAGGTGTGGGATTGGATGGCCGGCCAGGGCATGCGCTGGCACACCATGGCCGAGATCGAGGAGGGCGGCTTCGAGGCGGTGCTGCGGCGGGGGATCGAAGAGGCGCTCGATGGACCGGAGGTGATCTACCTGTCGGTGGACATCGACGTGGTCGACCCGGGATCCGCCCCGGGCACCGGCACCCCCGAGCCGGGCGGTCTGGCTCCCGTCGACCTTCTGCGGGCCATCCGGCTGGTGGCCATGGAGACCGAGCTGGTGGGGATGGATCTCACGGAGGTGAGCCCTCCCTACGACCCGGCCGAGGTGACCGCCACCCTGGCCAACCGCTGCCTGCTGGAGGCGCTCAGCGGCCTGGCCACCCGCCGGGCGTAGCCTTGCCGGCAGTCCGCGGCGTCCTGGTCACCGCCCTCTCCGGACCGCTGGGCCGCTTCGGTCGGGCCGGAGTGGCTGCCTTCGAGCTTTGGTCGCAGTCGATGCCCGAGGGCGTGGAGCTGCAGGTCATCGACGCCCATCCCGATCCGGCCCAGGCCATCCGGACCGCCCCCCAAGCCGACGTCCTCTTCGGCCCGTACGGAGCCGGGCCGGCAGTGCGGGCCGCCGGGGCCACCGACCGGGTGATGTGGAACCACGGCGGTGCCACCGTTCGGCTGTCCCGGCCGGGCTTCTCCCATGTGGTCAACGTCCCGGCTCCGGCGTCGACGTACTTCGAGGGCGTCGTCCGGGCGGTGCGGACGGCCGATCCGGGCTGCCGCTCGATCCTCGTGGTTCACGCCGCTACGGGATTCGCTCGGGAGGTGGCCGAGGGGGCATTGAGTGCTGGGGCGGGTCTCGACCTCACCCGGATCGAGTACCCACCCGGCCGGACGGCCGAGCTCCAGCCCACCGAGGCGGACCTCCTGCTGGTGGCCGGGCCCTTCGACGACGAAGTGGCCCTCGCCGAGAGGCTCCTCCCGGGAGGCTGGCGCTGGGCGGCCTTTGTGGGGGCCGGGGTGGAGGAGGTCCTCCCGCCGGAGCTTCGCGAGGGACTGCTGGGCCCGGCTCAGTGGTTGGCGGAGGCGGTCCCGGACCCGGACGAAGGCCCGACGCCGGAGTGGTTCGTGGGCGTCTACCAGGACCGCACCGGGACCCGGCCGCCCTACCCGGCCGCCCAGGCCTTCGCCGCCGGGGTGCTGTGGGCCGCGGCGGCGCGTGAGGCGGGAACCCTGGATGACCAGGCGGTGCTTGAAGCTGCCTTCCGGCTCCGCTGTCGGACCCTCTTCGGGGAGTTCCGCCTCGACCCCCGAACCGGGATCCAGGTGGGCCAGCGACTGCTCGCCGTGCAGTGGCAGGAAGGGAGGCGGCGGGTGGTGTGGCCGCCCGATCTGGCCGCCCACCAGGCCCGGCCGCTCGGGTAAGAGAGATGTCACCGGCCGGCGGTACAGTGGCCCGATGCTCGAGACGTTCCACCCGGCCATCCGTACCTGGTTCGAGCGACGGTTCCCGGAGGGGCCCACCGAGCCCCAGGCCCGCGGTTGGGGGGAGATCGCCGGGGGCCACCACACGCTGATCGCCGCGCCCACCGGCTCCGGTAAGACGCTGGCCGCCTTCCTGGTCTGCATCGACCGCATCTACCGGGCCCACCAGGCAGGCGGGGGCCGAGGAGAGGCGCCGCAGGTGGTCTACGTCTCGCCGCTCAAGGCCCTGGCGGTCGACATCCACCAGAACCTGGAGGCGCCCCTTCGGGAGATCGGCCAGGTGGCCGACGAGCTGGGGCTGGGCGCCCCGGAGGTGCGGGTGGCGGTGCGAACCGGCGACACGGCCGCCTCGGAACGGGCGGCCATGCTGAGGCGCCCGCCGGACTTCCTCATCACCACCCCAGAATCGCTCTATCTGTTGGTGACCGCCGAGCGCAGCCGCCTCATGCTCTCCGGCGTCCAGACGGTGATCGTGGACGAGATCCACGCCGTGGCCGGGAACAAGCGGGGATCGCACCTGGCGCTCACCCTCGAGCGGCTGGGGCACCTGGTGGAAGGATCCCCGCAGCGGATCGGGCTGTCGGCGACCCAGCGGCCCATCGAGATAGTGGCCCGGCTGCTGGTGGGGGCCGGGCCCGACCGGTCGAACCCCGACGGCTCGCCCCGCTGCGCCATCGTGGACGTCGGGCATCAGCGCCACCTCGACCTAGCTCTGGAGCTTCCCGACGACGAGCTGGGGGCGGTCGCCTCGGCCGAGCAGATGGCGGAGATCCTCGACCGCATCGCCGAGCACGTAAAGGGCCAGCGCACCACCCTGGTCTTCGTGAACACCAGGCGGATGGCCGAGCGGGTCGCCCACCAGTTGGGTGAGCGGCAGGGCGAGGACCAGGTGGCGGCCCACCACGGGAGCCTGTCGAAGGATCGCCGCCAGCGGGTGGAGGCCCGTCTGCGGGCCGGCGACCTCCGGGCCCTGGTGGCCACCGCCTCCTTGGAGCTGGGGATCGACATCGGGCCGGTGGAGCTGGTCTGCCAGATCGGGTCGCCGCGGAGCTTCGCCACCTTCCTGCAACGGGTGGGCCGATCGAACCACACCCGCCACGGAACCCCGAGGGGGGTGCTCTTCCCCACTTCCCGGGACGAGTTGGTCGAGGGCGCGGCCCTCCTGCGCGGGCTGCGGGCCGGGCGCCTGGACGCCATCCACCCACCTGTGGCGCCCCTCGACATCCTGGCCCAGCAGGTGGTGGCCGAGTGCGCGGCCGAGGAGTGGTCGGAGGAGGCCCTGTTCGACCTGGTCCGGCGGGCTTCGCCCTTCGCCGGACTGGCTCGGGAGGACTTCGACGACGTGGTGGAGCTGGTCTCGGAGGGCATCCGCACCGGTCGGGGGCGGCGGGGGGCGTACCTGCACCGGGACCGGGTGAACGGGCGCCTGCGGGGCCGCCGGGGGGCCCGGCTGGCCGCCCTCACCTCCGGGGGGGCCATCCCCGAGCTGGGCGACTTCCGGGTGGTGGCCGAGCCGGACGAGGTGTTCGTGGGGACCGTCAACGAGGACTGGGCCATCGAGAGCATGGCCGGTGACGTCTTCCTGCTGGGTACCACCTCCTGGCGGATCCGCCGGGTGGAGCCGGGCACCGTCCGGGTGGTGGACGCCCAGGGAGCCCCGCCCTCCGTCCCCTTCTGGCTGGGCGAGGCGCCGGGCCGCACCGAGGAGCTCTCCGAGGAGGTCTCCGACCTCCGGGCGGAGGTGGGGGAGCGGCTGGCGGCCGGGGACCCCGACGGCGCCCGGGGCCGGCTCGAGGAGCAGTGCGGGATCGAGCGGGCGGCCTCCGAGACCATCGTTCGGTACCTCGGGGCGGGACTGGGCGCCCTGGGGGTACTCCCCACCATGGACACGATCGTGCTGGAGCGGTTCTTCGACGAGAGCGGCGGGACCCAGCTGGTGGGGCACGCCCCCTTCGGAGCTCGCCTCAACCGGGCGCTGGGATTGGCGCTCCGCAAACGGTTCTGCGTCACCTTCGACTTCGAGCTCCAGGCGGCGGCCAGCGACGACGCCATCCTCCTCTCGCTGGGTCCCCAGCACAGCTTCCCGCTCGAGCGGGTCCCTAAGTTCCTGGCCTCGAAGACGGTGGAGGGGGTGGTGTCCCAGGCGGTCCTCACCTCGCCCTTGTTCGCCGCCCGCTGGCGGTGGAACCTGAACCGGTCGCTGGCCGTGCTCCGGATGCGGGGGGGCCGCAAGAACCCGGCCCCCATCCAGCGCATGGAGGCCGACGACCTGATGGCGGCCGTCTTCCCCAGCCTGGCCGCCTGTCAGGAGAACGTGGCCCCGGGCCCCCTGGAGATCCCTCACCATCCGCTGGTTCGCCAGACCCTCGACGACTGCCTGCACGAGGCGATGGACGTAGAGGGCCTCCGTGAGCTGGTGGGGAGGATCGAGTCCGGCCGGGTGCAGGTGGTGGTGCGCGACACCACCGAGCCCTCGGTGCTGGCCCACGAGATCCTCAACGGACGGCCCTTCACCTACCTGGACGACGCCCCACTGGAGGAGCGGCGGAGCCGGGCCGTCCAGCTCCGACGAGGCCTGCCGGTGGAGGCTCGCGACCTGGGCCGGCTCGACCCCGAGGCGATCGAGCGGGTGCGCGAGGAGGTCCGCCCCGACCCCCGCCACCCCGACGAGCTCCACGACCTGCTGATGACGGTGGTGGGACTGCGCCCGGTGGAGGACTGGCGTTCCTGGTTCGGCGAGCTGGTCGAGGAGGGCCGGGCGATAGTGATGCGGGCGCCGCACGTCGAGCTCTGGGGCGCGGTGGAGCGCCGGGGGGCGCTCGAGCTCCTGTTCCCGGGGGCAGGGATCGTGCCCGACCATCGCTCCCCGATCGAGGCGGCCTCCATCGATCGGGAGGCGGGCGCGGCGGAAATGCTCCGCGGGCACCTCGAGTACCGGGGACCGTCCACGGTCGCCGACCTGGTCGAGGCCACCGGGCTCCCGGAGTCCGCCACCGCCCTCGCCCTCACCCGCCTGGAGAGCGACGGCTTCGCCTTCCGTGGGCGCTTCAGCGCTCCGGACGGTCCGGAGGAGTTCTGCGCCCGGCGCCTCCTCGCCCGGATCCACGGCTACACGCAGCAGCGGCTGCGGCGGGAGATCGAACCGGTCACCGCCCAGGATTTCATGCGGTTCCTCTTGCGCTGGCAGCACGTGGCGCCGGGGACCAAGCGAGAGGGGCGGCTGGGGGTGCTGGCGGTGGTCGAGCAGCTGCAGGGCTTCGAGCTGGCGGTGGGGGCCTGGGAGGAGGCCATTCTCGACGCCCGCGTGGAGGCATACCGCCGCGAGTGGCTCGACGACCTGTGCCTCTCCGGGGACGTCACCTGGGGCCGACTCTCCCGACGCAACGGCGATGGGGAGGAGATCCCCCGGCGGAGCGGCATGACCCCCTCCCGAGCGACCCCGGTAACCCTGGCCATCCGGGACGACCTCCCCTGGCTGCTGCAGGCGGCGCGGGGGGATCGCAGGCCACCCGAGCCGG
The DNA here is from genome assembly GCA_050742155.1 of Acidimicrobiia bacterium. GTDB lineage: Bacteria > Actinomycetota > Acidimicrobiia > Spongiisociales > JALYHC01 > JBOGFC01. The sequence goes on along the minus strand of JBOGFC010000154.1, from coordinate 9,319 downwards.
GGCCCGGCCGGACCCAGGACGTGCTGGAGACGCTGCGGGGGTATGGGGCCCTCTTCCCGTCCGACCTCGTGACGATCACCGGGCGGTTGCCCGGGGAGATCGAGGAGGCGCTCTGGGACGCCGTGGCGCGCGGGCTGGTGACGGCCGACGGCTTCCAGGCCGTCCGCTCGCTGCTCTTCCGCCGAAGGGTGGCCAGGGCGGTGGATCGACGGAGGCTCCGCCGTGGGCGTTCGCCGAGCGCGCCACGATCGTCCGGGCGGTGGTCGCTGCTTCCGGGCGGGATCGGCACCGAGGACCCCGACGAGCTGGCCGAGGCGGTGGCCGAACAACTTCTGGCCCGCTGGGGAGTGGTGTTCCGGGACCTCTTGGCCCGGGAAGCGCTGGCCGTCCCCTGGCGAGAGATGCTGTGGGCGCTGCGGCGGATGGAGGCGCGGGGAACGATCCGGGGCGGCCGCTTCGTGGCCGGGTTCACCGGAGAGCAGTACGCGCTGCCCGATGCCGTCGACCTCCTCCGCTCGGTGCGGAAGCTGCCGCGCCGCGGGGAGACGATCCGGCTCTCCGCCGCCGACCCGTTGAACCTGGTGGGGATCGTGCTGCCGGGAGGGCGTGTCCCGGCGCTTCCCACCAACTCGGTCACCTACCTCGACGGCGCCCTGGCCTCGGCCGAGGGTCCCGCGGCGGAGGTCACCTAGCGTCCGCCCGGGCCGTCACCTCGAGCTGGGGACGTGGCGATGAGTTTCGGGCGGCCAACCGGTCTCTATTTGAAAGGACTGCGACAGGAGGTCCCACGGTTGACCGGTCCCGACGAGTTGCCGAGGACCCCTCCGACTGCCCGGCGACTGCCTCCCGGGTCGAGCACCATCGTGTTGGCCCTCGGCGGTCCGATCACCCCCGCCGACGTCCCGGCACTCTGCGAGCGCGTCCGCCTGCTGCTGGAGGGCAGCGACGGCGATGTGGTGACCTGCGATACGGGGGCGCTGGTCGCCCCGGACGTCGCCACGGTGGATGGCCTGGCCCGGATGCAGCTCACTGCTCGAAAGCTGGGTTGCTCGATCAGGCTGCGCAACCCGTGCGCAGAGCTGACCGAGCTGCTCGCCCTGCTGGGGCTGTATGACGTCGTGGGGCTGTCCGGGGCTACGGCTCGGACCGACCGGGCAGACCGAAGAGCGGGAACAGGCTGGCGGTGTCGAGGAAGAAGCTGAGCCCGATCTCGATGACCTGAAGCGCCCTTCAGAGCGCGGCGCCCTCACCGCGGTGATGGTGAACGACGAGCTGGTGGCCTGTCGACGGGGGACTTCGACCCGCCTTGGCCGATGAGTTTTGGCAGACGTCGACGTCGGTAACAGTGAGGGAACAGAGTCACCGTGCCCGCAACCGACCCACGATCCGTTTCGACATGGGCAGAATCGGATCTCATAGGCGGGGAGGTTGCCGAATCGGCAACTTGCGAAAGAGAAGGAGGATTGAAATGGGAAGGATCGTCGTGACCGAGTTCGTCTCATTGGACGGCGTCATGGAGGACCCCGGCGGAGCCGAGGACTTCGAGCACGGAGGATGGAGCTTCGAGATCGACCGTGGCGAGGAGGGCCACCAGTTCAAACTCGACGAGACCCTCGGGTCCGAGGCCCTGCTGCTGGGGCGGGTCACCTATCAGGGCTTCGCCGCCGCCTGGCCATCGAGGACGGGCGAGTTCGCCGACAAGTTCAACGGTATGCCCAAGTACGTCGTCACCTCGACCCTCAAAGAGGCCGACTGGAACAACACGACCGTGCTCAAGGGCGACGTCGTGGAGGAGGTCTCGAAGCTGAGGCAGGAGACCGACGGGGAGGTCGTGGTCCACGGCAGTGCTCAGCTCGTCCAAACCTTGCTCGAGCATGACCTTGTCGACGAGTTGCGTCTGATGGTCTTTCCGGTTGTCCTCGGGACCGGCAAGCGCCTCTTCGGTTCCACCACCGCCAAGAAGCCTCTGCGGCTGGTGGACTCGAAGACGGTTGGCGAGGGCATCGCCATCCTCATCTTCGAGCCGACCGGCTCGGATTCAACTGAGTGATATCGGAACTGAAGCATTGGGACGGATGACGATCGCCGGCTTCACCGGTGATGTTCTCGACCCTGCCGATCCGGGCCATGACGATGCTGGACGGCTCTGGAACGCCATGATCGACAAGCGTTCGGCTGTCATCGCCCGGTGATCGCTCGACAGCCGATGCAGAATGGTGCCCTCCTCCGTGACCTTGACCGGGCCGCCCACGAGTACGGCCTGGCGGGCTCACCTTGGGGGCGGCTTCGGGTGGCTGGGAAGGCTGCACGGGCTGGCCTGTGACAACCTCATCTCTGTGGATCACCGCCGGACGTAACGGGCGAGCAGGGCCGCGGCCGTCCCGCACCTCTCGTAACCTGATCAAGCTACGCCAAGCAGCAGGCCCGCACCACCGGCAAGGTCCGGTAGGGCAGTTTGGACGTCCCCTTTACCGGGGAAGAACCCGCCATGCACGAGGGCAAGTACCAAGCCTGGTCCGAGGAGGAGCTACGCCGGCGGGGGCGGGATCTGGGGATCGTCAACGCCGACCAGCTCAGCCGAGAGGAGCTGGCCGCCGAGATCGCCCGCCTGGAGCACGAGCAGGGCATGGAGGAACCCGGCTACACCGATCGGGGGTGAGCCACTGCTCCGATGTCGCCGGTGATACCCACAGCCGCGGTCGACCAACGGCTCGATCGTTGACCGACCGGGTCCGCCGGCCCCCCTACTGCTCCGAGCCCGGACAAGAAACTCACGCAAGAACGGGAAGAGCCGGCTCACACCACGCGTAGAGCGCGTCGTAGACGAACGACTCGCGCTCCAGCAACCGATGGTCGTCGGGCTCCACCTCGAGGGACATGGCGTCGTCCCCAAGGCGCGCCGGCTACCCGTCGAAGCGCGCTTCTGCGTTCGGCTCGGCTGGCATCCGCCGATCGCTCACTCGCTGGCACGGCGCATGACGACGGCAGCGCCAGCGAGCAGGACGGCGCATCCTGTCAGCGCGACGGTCGACGAGGTCGAGCCGGCGATGAGGGCGAGCGCGAGGCCGAAGATGATCTCGCCGGCGTTCTCCGACTGTGACAGCAACGAGTGGACCGTCGCCCGAACGTCGCTGGTCGTGCGTCTGTTGACCCAGATCGTGCCGGCGACCCGGGTGGTCGGGTACCCGATACCGGATACGAGCAGCGACCCTGCGACCGCCGACGGCGTGTTCGGCGCGTGCGTGAACACGAGCAGGCCGGCGACGGCGGCGACGCACGCCGCGACGTAGACGCGCTTGGCGACGCCGGTGCACTCGATGCGGTCCTCGACGAATCGCAGCGTGATGGCGCCGATGGCGGCGCTGACCAGCCCGATGGCCGCGAACCACACGATCGGGTCCGGCTCGGTCGGCATCCCGAGCAGGACGAGCCGCCGCTCGAACAGACGGCCGAAGCCCTCGCCACTCCCGTTGACGAGCAGGGTGGCGGCGAGAACGACGAGGATCACGCGGTCGGCGCGGGCGACGGCGATGCCGCGCCGGAAGATCGCGGCTGACTCGGCCCACCGACGGCCCGCGTCGACCGGCGCGAAGCGAGCCTCGGGCCACCTGGCCACGACGAGCACGCCAAGGGCGATCATCGCCAGGCCGGCGACGAAGGTCGCCGTCGAGAGCGTGGTGGCCCACGCCAGCGCGGCGAAGCCGACGATTCCGATTGGGTTGCCGAGCATGTCCATGCGCGCCTGGGCCGTCAGCACGCGGTCGATCAGGTCGGGCCGGTCCAGCTCGTCGGTGATCCAGGCGACATCCGCGCCGCTCGAGAGTGCCCAGCCCAACCCCCACAAGCACTGCGAGACGACCAGCAACGAGAACGCGGTCACGAAGCCGGTCATCGCCATCCCCGCGCCCATCACGACGTGGGCCACGACGAGCGCGAGTCGACGGCTGACCGCGTCGGCCAAGACGCCGGCCGGCACCTCGGCGATGACCACCGTCAGGCCTTGGAACGTCCCGAGCAGGAGGAGCTCGAACGGGGACAGATCGGCGACAACGACGAGGTAGAGCGCCGTCGTCAGCCACCAGCCGCGGGCGAACGCGGCGCGGATGAGAGCCCACCGCAGGAATGCGGTGGAGAGATCGGGATGCACGGGTGCGTGTCACCTCTGGAGTGCGAGTGCCAAGCAACGAGAAGCGGGCCGGCATCAGCTGCCGGTCAGCTGGTCTTCGTGGTTCCGGGCGGGACTCAGGCTGCGAGAAGAGCTCGCATGGTGCACCCCCGAGGTGGCAGCGAACCGGCGGATTGTACCGACGGTGTTGGGCCGGGGACGGTCATATCCGGCCCACCAGCCCATCGCTTCGTCTGCTTACCCGAACGGCGTCCCAGAAGGCGCGGACGACGTCGGCTGCGGCGGGAGGCGACCGGCCCCCTAGGCCGAGTACTGCGCGTCGTCATCCGGTGCTTGACCCTAGGTCACACATAGCAGGACATCGTTCCGGGATGTAGAGCCGAGGTTCCTAGCAGCACATCGTTCCGCTCATCTGCTGATAGGGAAGGCGAGCTCTCTCCGCCAGGGAACGTCCGCGCACTCGATGACCAGGCGCTCGGTGCGGAGGTGGAGCGTGGCAGTGACGTAGCGATAGACGAGCTCCTCGGGCAGCGGGATCTTGACGCCCAGGATCCTCGCCTGGCGGTCGGAGCGGATCAGCCTGATGAACTCCACCTGGCCGCGCCGAGGCAGCTCGGTTGCCACCACGGCCTCCGGATCGGGGAACCCGGGTCGGAAGCGCAGCCGGGCCTTCCACTCCTCGGGGGTGGCCCCCTTTGAGCACCGAGTAGCGGTGGTGGGTGTTGTGGAAGGCCTCGAAGGCCCGGGCTCGACTGGCCAGGTGGTCCAGGTCCCGGAAGCGATCGGTGCGGAAGAAGCGCTTGGCACGTCGTTGAAGTGCTCCACCTCTGGGTTGCGCCACGGCTCGGAGAAGGGAATGAGCGCACCCGCACCCCAAGGGCCAGGCAGGTCCTGACGGCCAGGGCCAGATGACGGCCCCGGCCCCGGATGGTCTGGCCGTTGTCGAACTTGGCCACCTTGGGCAGCCCGAGCCGTCGCCACAGCCCGAGGAGGCCCCCGGCCACCTCCGGCTCCTCCTTGGAGCGAAGGATCTCGATCCCAGCCCGGCGCCGGTCCAGGTCCACCGCATTGAGGACAGAGAAGGCACCGCCCCCTCCAGGTGACGGGGACCCACCAGGTCGATCTCCTGACAGGCGTTGGGACGGACGAGCAAGGGACCCACGGGTACGGCCCTTGGGACGTAGTGGTGGCGAGCCCGGCGCTTGGGGACCCCGGCTCTGCGCAGGATGCGGTCGATGGTCCATACCTCGCGCGGCTCCAGGTCGAGCTTTTCCATCTCCCAGGCGATGGCCACCGCCCGCACCTGCGCCCAGGGGTCGTCCATCAGCCGGCGGCGGATCTCCAGCACCACCCGCTCCGCCTCGGGGAGGTCCGGTTGGACCACTCGCTGCGGGGCCCGGGAGCGATCTGCGGCCCTCGGCCGGGTCGTAGCGGGTCACCCACTTGCGTACCCAACGGTCGCTCCGACCGAGGTCGGCGTCCACCTGCTCGGCCGGCTCTCCTGCCAACACTCGGGCCACCGCCTGGCGCCGCGCCTTCTCTCCTCCCCACTTCCCACCGGCTTCCCTCCTCATCGGCTCGGAGGGAGAGTGGTCGGCGGTCGCGGAACGAATGTGCTGCTATGTACGGCGGAACGATGTCCTGCTACCTGTCAATCCGGTTGGCCCTTACGCCTCCCTCCCGTCTCGCTCAATTCGCAGGGTGGATCTGCCGATCCCTCCCACTGAGTCAGCGTGGGAGGCTCCGGTGCTGGGTACTCAGTTGGGTCTGATCGTGCTGGGGAACGCCTCGGCGAGTGAGGACGAGATGCGGGTCCGACCGCACGAGGCCGATGCCTCAGAGAAGTACCTGGAAGAGATCGCCTCCCGTCTGGTGAAACCGTCCGGGGAGGAGGGCGAGCCGAAGTCCTGATCGACGACCGGTCAGCTCACCTTGTCGATGATCGCCTTGACCTCCTGCTCGTTGAAGCCGCGCAGCGTCGTGGTACGGACGTTTCCCAAGGACGAGGTCTTGAGTGCCACGGCGGTGGCCGTCTCGTCGTCCGGGGCTTCCATGATCGCCACCACGTCGTAGCCCCCCAGCGTCCAGTAGATGTCCTTGAGCCGGCCGCCCATCTCCTCCACCAGGTCGCGGAACGCCTGGGCGCGCTTGGTGGTGTCCTTGAAGTTGCGGATTCCCTGGTCCGTGAAGTTGACCAGGGTGATGAAGGTCGCCATCTCTCCTCCTGCCTCGACGACTTCGTACCTTACCCCTTCCGCGCCGGGTGAGTCGCCCGGCCGAGCATTATTGAGCTCATCGTGCGGCTCACGATCCTTCCGGGTGCCTATGCCATCTGGAAGCTCTCCCCGAGCTCGGGAATCCCGTCGCCGAAGGGCGAGCTGTGGAGCGTGACTGTCACACCGGACGAGGTCTCGGTGGTATCGAGCGAGGACCAGGTGCCGCCCGGGGTGACCGCTGAGCGGGGGTGGAAGGCTCTGGTGGTGGAGGGACCGCTTGCGCTCGATCAGACCGGGGTGCTGGCCTCCCTGAGCAAAGCCCTTGGCCGAGGCCGGCATCCCCATCTTCGTGGTCTCCTCCTACGCCACCGACTACCTCTTGGTGCGGGAGGCCGACCTCTCGAGCGCGATTGGCGCTCTCGAGGATTCCGGCCATCGGGTCGACACGTAGTTACCCGAGCGTCGAAGGCCACAACCTGGGCTCCCGTCGGGATCGCTCTCCTCGTGATCGCCGTCGTGATGCTCGTTCCCTCCCGGGCTCCTCCCCGAGGTCAGGCCCGAGGTCACGCCCGAGGAGCTGGCGGCCCATGGCCATCGCCCTGTCCGGCGATCCAAACGTCAGCGGGGAGGCCGCCGCCTCCTTCATCGGTTGCCGCAGCTGCCCGGGGACGAGGATCCGCTCGGCAATCTGGCCGGGGATAGAGCCTGCGGGTCTGGCGATTCCCCGACGGCTTCCGCCTGGCCGAGCTGGGTGGGATGTGGGAGCGAAGCGTCAGGCGCAGCAGCGAGGATCTCTGGATATGGGACTCCCGGACTATGACCACCCGGCACGTGACCCTCCCGACTCATGAAAACCTCGGACCCGAAGCGCCCGCTGATCCGCTGGCCATGGCCGCTGGGGTGCTGGCCACCCTGGACGAGAGCACGGAAATCACGGTGGGAACCACTGGCCGGGTGGCGGGGCGGGACGTCTACACGCTCGACTTCCGCTGCTGGACTAATCGGACGCTGGTCGATCGGGTGGAGATCAGCGTCGACGTACTGCTGGCTGCCCACCGAGAACTCGCACCCCGGCCAGATCGTCAAAGTCGACACCGCCACCGTCACCCGGACGACGTTCGTCGACCCCGAGAAGAGGATCCCGGTGGCGTGATCGCCGGTGGTCTGCTTCCTACCACCAGAAGGATTCAGATCGGCCGCCTGGTTGCCTGAGCGACCCCAGACTCGGTGACCCCGGCAGGCCTTCTCGTGGCTGTCTGCAACACGCCGTGGTTCCCTGAGACCTAAGAGTGATGATCAGTGCCGGCGAGAGGAGGCGAGCCTTCATCCGGTCCATACCGCTCACACCACGCGTAGAGCGCGTCGTAGACGAACGACTCGCGCTCCAGCAACCGCCGGTCGTCGGGCTCCACCTCGAGGGACCCGAGCCCGATCGCCAAGAGTCCGGGGGCGAGCGGATCGGTATGGAGATCCTCGGCGATGTCGGCGGCATGGACGATCCGGGCCAACCGGGCCAGCGCCGCATTCCCACCCACGTGGAACTCCTCGATGAGCACCTCGAAAGTGCAGAGGCCGTCGCGGTGGGTGAACTCGGCCCCGCGAGCGTCGAAGGAGCGGGCCCCTTCTTCCTCGGCCACCGCCAGCACTCGCTCGGCCGGCACGTAGAGGATCTCGGCCTCGGAGTCGATGAACCGTCGGATGAGCCACGGACAGGCCACCCGGTCGGTCTTGGGACGTTCTCTGGTGACCCACTTCATGGGCCTGCCTCCTCTCTCGCCACGTTAGCCACCTCCACCTCGGCGAGGGGCACCGGGCGGAACCAGGCCCAAAGGGCCAGGTCGTAAACGGCCTTGAGGCCCCCGGCCAGGAAGAAGGGCATGCCGAGGGCCAGCTGCTGGGCCAGCCCGGCTGCCGCCGGACCGAGGGGGCGTACCAGGTAGCGGGCGGTGTTGGTGTAGGCGGCCGCCGCGGTGCGCTCCTCGGGGTCGACCAGGGCCATCACATACGCCTGGCGGGTGGGGACGTCCATCTGGCTGAGCGCGAAACGTCCCAGGAGCAGGGTCACCGCCCAAGGGAGGCTGGGAGCGAGCGGGATGGCGGCCAGCAGCAGGTTGGAGGGGAGGTGGGTGAAGACCATGGTGTTCAAGAGCCCGATCCGCTCTGCCAGCCGGGTGGCCACCAGGAAGGAGGCCGCCTGGAGAAGCCCGACGGTGAAGAAGATCGTTCCCAGCAGCTCGAGGGAAGTGCCGAAACGCAGGCTGATCCAATAGGCGATGAAGCTCTGGACCACGAACCCCCCTCCCAACGAGTCGAGGGCGAAGAGTCCGGACAGGCCCACCACCCGGCCCTTGGAGCGCCCAAGCGGCATCCCCCTCCCGCCCTGCGTCCCGCTTTCCTCGACCCGGCCCGAGAGGGACCAGGCGGCCACCGCCCCGAGGAGCCCCAGGGGCACGAAGATCAAGAACCACCGCTGGTCGGCCGGGGCACCCGGCCAGACCTGACGGAGCAGGGCCGGGCCCCCGGCTGCCAGGGCTCCGAAGGATCCGACCAGGGTCGCCAGCGCGTTGTAGATGCCAAAGATGCGAGCGCGCGCCCGACCTGTCAGTTCGGCCGACAGCATGGGAAGCTCGAGGGAGGTGAAGGGGCCCGACTCCACCACCTCCGTCGACAAGGTCCCGGTGAGCCCGACGGTGGCCAGCAGCCAGAAGTAGTCCGATAGCCCGAAGGCCGCTCCGGCCGCCGCCATGCCGAGGAACAGAAAGGCGTAGAAGCGCCGCCTCCCGACCCGGTCCCCGTACGTGCCCACGACCAGGGACATGAGAGCGCTGCCCGCCACGATTGCGGTGAGAAGGAGTCCCACCTGGGCAGGAGAGCGGCCTTGGGACTCGAGCGAGGCCCCCAAGAGCACTGAGCCGAACCCGTAGGCGGCGGCCCGGATCCCCTGAGCCCCGAGAATCCGGCGGACGTCAGAGGTCAC
>JBOGFC010000153.1:0-22640 GCA_050742155.1 Acidimicrobiia bacterium | reverse complement strand
CCAAGATCCGTCAGCTGGAGCGGCAGGCCCTGGCGCGCCTGCGGGAGATCTCGGCTGAGATCCCCTACGACCTGAACTCGGCCGCCTAGATACGCCCGCCAGCGTCTTTCGAACCTAAGGCTCTAGTGGACCGCTTCGGTACAGCCAAGCCTTAGGTTCGTCAGGGATCCCCACCCCCTGCCGAGCTTGCCGGCCACGTCTCCCAGCATGTAGGCCCGCTTTCGCATCAGGGCGTGATTCCCGCCGCAATCGGCCGGCAAACATCAGCCCGACCGGAACTTTCCGCCGAGCAGCACCGCCGCCAGAGCCGCTCCCGCCAGGCCCACCGCCACGATCGCCCAGCTCGGGAATGGAGCGGCCTCCTCTTCCGTACCGAGCTCGCTCGTGGGCGGATGGGAGTCCGCGGGCAGCGATCTGGCCAGCTCCTGGGTGAAGGGCTGGGTAAGGGTGCAGGCGTTGTCCTCGAAGGATGAGCCGGCTTCGCCCGCCGGGACCACCAGGTAGCGGGTCTCCCCCTCGAACGTCCGATCGACGGAGGTGAAGGCGTTCCCGATTGGACCACCGATGACCACGGCCTCTTCGCCCCCATGCCCTTCCAGACCTCCTCCACCTCGAAGGTGGCGGTGCGGCCCTGGTTGGCCAGGTCGATCACCGTGCCCACGAAGATGGTGGGGGCCTCGGCCAGGCCCAGCTCGAGGGGTGGGGGCACCATGCACGAGGCGCTCGCCACCCCGGCAGGCAGGAGGACAACGGCCAGTGCTCCGACTGCCAACTTGTGGTGCGCATCTCCTCCTCCGCTCGCTTGGACGCCGCCCGAGGCAGGCGAGTTCCCGATACCGCCGACTAGGTTCAAGACGGCGGCGAGCGAACTCAGGAGGACACATGATCCGGCTCCTCATCCGGCTGGCGGCCCTGGCAGGCGGGGCCTCGTGGCTGCTCGGAAAACTGCGGGGGCGGGCCGAGCGCATCCAAATCGAAAGCCCCGGGGAGCTCGACCTGGTGACGAGCCCGGTCGCCGTCTCCGGGACGGGACGAGCGACCCAGCACAACGCCCTGGGGGTGAAGGTCAGGGATGAGAATGGGACCGAGATCGGCTCCGGGTCACTGACCGTCTCCGCCCCCCTGGGTCAGCGAGGCCCCTTCGCGGGGACGGTCTCTTTCACCCCCTCCGGTCCCTCGCAGCGGGGCCGCCTCGAAGTCTTCGACACCAGCCCCCGGGACGGGCAGGTCACCCACCTCTCCTCGGTGGAGGTGACGCTCAGCTAGCTAGTGCGGCCGCGCGCTCCTAGCCGGACGCCGGATGTCGCAGGGCCACGCCCAGCCAGGCATACCAGAGTGGGTTGACGATCAGGCCCTCCAGGCGGCCGGTGCCAGCCGCGCCGGATGGTTGGGATCGAGCCCTCGGCCCAAGGCTGCCACCGCCGAACCTACTGGCGGATGCCTTGTACCTGGAGCTCGATCTTCACCTCGTCGCCCACCAGGAAGCCGCCCGCCTCGAGCGGGGCGTTCCACGACACCTTGAAGTCGTGGCGGTTGATGGTGGTCTCGGCCGAGAAGATGGCCTTCTCCTGCCCAAAGGGATCCTTCATGAAACCCAGGAACTCCACCTCGAGGGTGACTGGGTTGGTCTCTCCCCGTATGGACAGGTCGCCGGCCACTTTCCACGTGTCCCCCTCCAGTCTGACGTCGGTGCTCGTGAAGGTGATCTCCGGGTTCTCCTCGGTGAGGAGGAACCCCTCGGAGCGTAGGTCCTGGTCCCGCTGCTCCTGGTTGGTGTTGACGCTGGCTGCCTGGATGGCCACCTCGACCGACGACCGGGTGGGGTCGTCCGCCACCTCGAAGACGCCCGAGAACTGGTCGAAGCGGCCCCGCACCTTGGCGACCATGAGGTGGCGGGAGACGAACTCCACTGTGGAGTGGGCCGGGTCGATCTGGTACTTGCCGGCAGGTGGTAGCTCGTGGCCCTGATACGTCCGCGTGTGGGTCATGCGATCCTTCCTTCCTCGACTCATGGGGCGTCAACAGGGCGGAAGCGTCAGATGTTCCGACTGGGACCGATCCCCCAGTAACCTGGTGACATGAGCGCCCAAGCAGAGGCGAACGGGGCCGGCTCGCTGGTGATCATCGGCGGGGCCGAGGACAAGCTGGGCGCCAAGTCCATTCTCTCCCGCTTCGTGCAGCTGGCCGGCGGGGCCACCTCTCGTATCGCGGTGATCGCCACCGCTTCCTCCTTGGGGGATTCCACCACCGAGGTCTACAAGAAGCTGTTCAAACAGCTCGGGGCGGGAGAGGTACGGGGCCTGCGGCCGGTGTCCCGCGAGGAGGCGAGCCGCCCGGAGGTGGTAGGGGCCGTGGAGGACGCCACCGGGGTGTTCATGACGGGAGGCAACCAGCTCCGCCTGGCCGCCGTGGTGGGGGGGACCCGCCTGGGCCAGGCCATCCTGACCGCCCACAGCCACGGCACGGTGGTGGGGGGTACTTCGGCGGGCGCCAGTGCCCTCAGCTCGCATATGGTGGCCTTCGGAGCCTCCGGGGAGGTTCCCAAGCAAAGGATGGGCCAGCTCTCGGCCGGACTGGGCCTGCTGCCCAACGTCATCGTCGACCAGCACTTCGGGCGCCGCAACCGGGTGGGGAGGCTGCTGGCGATGGTGGCCCACTCGCCCAGCCAGCTGGGCTTGGGCGTGGACGAGGATACCGCCGCCATCGTGGACGAGAAGGGGATCCTGGAGGTCATGGGTCGGGGGACGGTGCTGGTCGTGGACGGGACCAGCCTCGAGTCGAACGCCTTCGAGGCCAAGCGGACCGACCTGCTGATGGTCTCCGGAGCGATCCTCCATGTGCTTCCCCATGGCCACCGCTTCGATCTCCGCAGTCGCAGGCTGTTGCCCTCCGTGGAGGGAACCAGGCGTCCCGGGCCCCGGGACGTGGAATGGCCGCCCGACATGGAGCTGGGGAGCACGCTCCCCCTCCCCATTCCCGAAGGGGCGGATGGTGACGCCTTGGGGCCAGGGGTACGGCGCAGGGGACATCGGGTGCGGCGGAACCGCTTGGACGAATAGCTTTAGGAGATGTCCGACGCCAAGGACCGGGGGAAGAGCGAAGAGCGTCCTCTTCCCGCGCCGGAGCTGAGGATCCTCGAGAGTCAGGTCTACCAGGGGCCCAACTTCTGGTCGTACCGTCCCTGCATCCGCCTCTTGGTCGACCTGGGGGTGTTGGAGGAGCACCCCTCCAACACCCTGGAAGGGTTCAACGAGAAGCTGGTCAAGCTCCTGCCGGGGCTGGAGGACCATACCTGCTCACTGGAACGCAGGGGCGGGTTCCTGGAACGGCTGGAAGACGGGACCTGGCTCGGGCATGTGGCCGAGCACGTCGCCATCGAGCTGCAGCGGCAGACCGGTGCCCAGGGACGCCGCGGCAAGACCCGCAGCGCCGATCAGCCGGGTCGCTACCACGTGGTCTACGGCTTTCAGGACGAGACGGTCGGCCTGGCGGCGGGCAAGTTGGCGGTGCGGCTCGTCAACCATCTGGTGGAGCCGGAGGACGGGTTCGACTTCGAGGAGGAGCTCACCCAGCTCATCCTCACCGCCGAGCGGGTGGCCTTCGGACCCTCCACCCAGGCCATCATCGACGAGGCGGTCTCCCGCGACATCCCCTACTTCCGCCTGGATCGTCAATCCCTGGTCCAACTGGGCCACGGGGTCTACCAGAAGCGCATCCGGGCCACCCTTACCTCCAGCACCTCCTGGCTGGCGGTGGACATCTCCTCGGACAAGAAGCTCACCACCCGGCTCCTCTCCGAAGCCGGGTTGCCGGTGCCTCGCTCCCGCTCGGTGCGCGGGGAGGAGGACGCCGTGGCGGTGGCCCGCTCGATCGGGTTCCCGGTGGTGGTCAAGCCGGCCGATGGCAACCATGGGCGGGGGGTGAGCCTGGACCTGCGCAACGAGGAGGGAGTGCGGGCCGCCTTCGAGGGAGCCCGTCGGGAGTCTCAGTCCGGCTGGGTGGTGGTCGAGAATCAGGTGGAAGGCAACGACTACCGGGTGCTGGTGGTGGAAGGCAACATGGTGGCGGTGGCCCAGCGGCTCCCGGCCCATGTGACGGGCGACGGTCGCCACACGGTGGCCGAGCTGGTCGACGAGATGAACTCCGACCCCCGGCGGGGGATCGGCCACGAGAAGGTCCTCACCCGCATCCAGGTCACCCCGGCCGCCATCGAGCTGGTGCGCTGGCAGGGCTTCGAGATGGGCGACGTGCCTCCTGAGGGGACGACCGTGAAGCTCACCCTGACCGGCAACCTCTCTACGGGCGGAACCTCGATCGACCGAACCGCCGAGGCCCACCCCGAGAACGTGGAACTAGCCGAGGAAGCGGCCCGGGTGGTGGGTCTCGATGTGGCCGGCGTAGACCTCATCTGCCCCGATATCGGCAAGCCGGTCCGGGAGACCGGCGGGGCCATCGTGGAGGTGAATGCCGGCCCCGGCTTCCGCATGCACACCCATCCGACGGAAGGTATCCAGCAGTACGTGGCCAAGCCGCTGGTCGACCTGCTCTTTCCGCCCGGTACCCCGAGCCGGATCCCCATCGTGGCGGTGACCGGCACCAACGGCAAGACCACCACCGTGCGCATGATCGCTCACATCCTCAAGGGCACCGGCCGCAAGGTGGGGATGACCTCCACCGACGGGGTCACCATCGACGAGCGGGTGGTGATCCGGGCTGATGCCTCCGGGCCCCGCTCCGCTCGCATGGTGCTCCAGAGCCCCCGGGTGGATTTCGCGGTCTTCGAGGTGGCGCGGGGAGGCCTTTTGCGGGAGGGCCTGGGTTACCAGCGCCACGACGTGGGCGTGGTGCTCAACCTCGCCTCCGACCACCTGGGACGGCACGGCATCGACAGCCTGGAGAAGCTCGGGGCCGTCAAGCAGATCGTGGTGGAGGCGATCCCCCGGGACGGGTTCGCGGTCCTGAACGCCGATGATCCCCTCGTGGCCAAGATGCGTCGGGTCAGCGCCGGGGAGGTGATCTGGTTCTCCATGGATCCCGACAACGAGCTGGTCGATGCCTACGTGCGCCGGGACGGCTGGGCGGTCACCGTGCAGCAGACCGACAAGGGGGAGATGATCGTCATCCGGCATGGGCCACGCACCATGCCGCTGGCCCTCACCCACCAGCTCCCCTCTACTTTTGGGGCCCGGGCCCGCATGAACGTTGAGAATGCCCTGGCCGCCACGGCTGCCGCCCACGCCGCCGGGGTGCACCTGCACGACATCCGGCGCGGCCTGGTCACCTTCACGCCCTCGTACGCGCTGGCTCCCGGACGGCTCAATCTGATCCGGGTGCGCGGCGTGACGGTGGTGGTCGACTACGCCCACAATCCCCATGGTCTGCGCATGCTGGGAGACTTCGTGGAGCGGATGGCCGAGACGCAACCGGGGGAGGAGGTCATCGTCCAGCGCCGGTTGGGGGTCATCGCCATGCCGGGGGATCGCCGGGACGAGGACCTGCGGGAGTTCGGAGAGGTGGCGGCGCGCCACTTCGACCTGGTGCTCGTACGGGAGGACGCCAACCTGCGGGGCCGCCCGGCCGGAGAATCGGCCGAGGTGGTGGCCGAGGGAGTCCGCAAGGGGATGCAGGATCCGACCGCCCGCTGTCGCAGCCTGGCCATCGTGCCGGACGAGCTGGAGGCGGTCGGGGCGGCACTCGGTCGTGCCAACCGGGGCGACCTGGTGGTGATCTGTGTCGACCGCCTGGACCCCGTCTGGGAGTTCCTCCAGCAACAGGCGGGACGGGTGCCCACCGCCCTGGAGGCCTGAGACGTTCTTGTGACGCTAAACCGCCTGTGTGGTGGTCAACCGTCGCGAGAAGGAGAGGCGCGGTAATCGGTGAGCAGCCAGACCAACACGATCACCAGGCCGACCAGCATGTAGAAGATCTGGGCCTCCCCGCCGAAGGCGAGCAGGCCGATCAGCGACAGGACCACTCCCACCCCCACCTCCACCAAGCCGTGGAGGGCCAGGGGAACCACCTCTCGAAACCCCATGGGAAAGCGGGTGAGGAGGGTCATGGCCAGGTGCACCACCGCCAGCAGGTAGGCGAGGACGGCGGCCGCCCCCGAGAGCCCCAGGAGACTCGGTGCCAGGAGAAAGACGAGCACCGTGAGGTAATCCAGGTAACCGTGGACTCGCGGGCCGATGACCGTCATGACCGGAGAGCCTATCGCGTCGTTCGCTCGCGCACCTGCTCGTCGGTGAGGAGGGCGGCGCCCTGTTCCTCCAGCCAGGCGTTGAGATCGGTGAGCTCGACGTGGCAAGAGATAGCCACCACGTCCCGGGGGCCCGACTGGCCCACCACCTCGCGCAGCGAGTCGAGCTCGGTGGGGTAGGCGGGGGCCTCCTTGCCCCTCTTGCGAGCTCCGGCCTGCATTAAGGCGCTCATCTCCTCCCGATCCCGTCCCCGCAGGTAACGCTCTTTCTCGCAGATGGCCACCCGATCGGCCCCCAGGGCGGCCGCCTCGCCCAAGGCGCGCAGGAGCTGGTCGGAGCGGTCGCCGGCGGTTCCGATGATCACCCAGGTGAGGGCTCCGGGCGGTCGCAGCCCGTCGGCCACCTCGAGAAGGCCCCGCAGGCTCTCCTGGTTGTGGGCATAGTCGACGATCACGGTGCGATCACCGAGCTGCCAGAGGTTGAGGCGGCCGGGGTTCTGTTGGGGGTCGTGGCGAAAGGTGCGCAGACCCTCCACTACCGCTTCCCGTGGGATCCCCGCCCCCAGGGCGGCGGCCGCCGCCGCCAGAGCGTTCTCGGTGTGGATAGAGGAGAGACCGGCCAGGGTGAGCGGCGTCTCGAGCACCGGGAGGAGAGCATCGACGTTCCCCCGACGATCGAGCATCGCCAGGCGCCCATCCATGACGGTGGCGGCCCGTCCGCCCTCGCCGAGCGAGGCTCTGATGCCCGGGCTGGCCGCATGGCGGCTGAACACCCAGGGCCGCCCGGGAGAGAGGCGCCGCATCGCCAGCACCCGGGGATCGTCCGCGTTGAGCACCGCCCAACCTTGCGGGCGAACGATTCTGACCAGGACGGCCTTCACCTCGGCGAGCTGATCGAGCGTCTCCACCCCGTACTGGCCCAGATGGTCGGCGGACACGTTGGTGACCACAGCCACGTCGAGCTGGGCGGTCCCGATCCCTCGCAGGAGGATGCCTCCCCGGGCGATCTCCAGCACGGCCAGGTCGACCTCCTTCCCGACGACCTGTTGCGTCCCCCCGAACCCCGACCAGTCTCCCTCCTCGACCAGCTCTCCCTCCACGAAGATCCCGTCCGTGTTGGCCCAGCCCATCCGCAGGCCGGCCGTCCGGCCGATGTGGGCCAGAAGACGGGTGATGGTGGTCTTGCCGTTGGTGCCGGTCACCCCGATGACGGGCATGAGCGGATCCGGGAGCGAGGACGGAGGTCCGGGGTCCACCGCTCGAAGCTGCCGGCCCACTTCCTCGAGCGGCAGGTCCTCGCCCAGCAGGCCCGAGAGCCTCCCGACCGCCTCGCCCAGGGCTCGCGCGGCTTCCAGCCGCCGCCAGGGGAAGGCCGTCACCAGCAGATGGGGTTGGTCGCCCGGGCGGCTCCGCACCGCCAGACGGCCCACTCCTCCTGCTCGCGCCAGCAGGCGCGTGAGCCGGGCCACCAGTCGGGCGATGAAGCGGCGCCGATGCTCGGAGCCGGCCGCCCCCGGCGGTGTGGCCGGGAGGCCGAGGCGCTCGGCGGCCTGCCGGGCGGTCTGCTCGTCGGCCTGCAGCATCTTGGACACGTCGAGGGTGAGCTTGACGGCCGGCCGCGGGAAGAAGAGGTTGGGACCCTCCAACACCCGCAACTCGACGAGGGCTGTCTCGGTCACGCTTTACGCCCGATCCAGGCCAGGAAGCGATCGGTGTCCCACGTGTTGGCCACGGCGTCCCGCTCCACCCAGCCCCGCTGGGCGTTCAGCACCCCGAAGCGCAAGTTGTCGAGCTCCCAGACCCGGTGAGCGTCGCTGGTGATCACGAAGAGCACTCCGCGGCGGGCGGCCTGTCGGAGCACGTCTGCCGGGGCGTCGAGGCGATCCAGGTTGGAATTGATCTCGAGGGCGGTTCCGGTCTCGGCGGCTGCCTCGAGGATGGGGTCGAGCTCCAGGTCGATACCCGGCCGCTTGCCGATCCGGCGCCCGGTGAGATGGCCGATGGCCTTCACGGCCGGGTGACGCATGGCCCGCACGATCCGCTCGGTCTGACGAGCCGGGTCGAGCCGGAAGTGGGAGTGGACGCTCGCCACGCACCAGTCGAAGCCGGCCAGGAAGTCGTCGTCGTAGTCGAGCCCACCGTCCGGCCCGATGTTCAGCTCCGCCCCATGGAGGACGACCAGATCGGGGTGCTCGCTCTGCAGCTCGGCGATCTCGGCGCGCTGGGCGAGCATCCGCTCCCGTGAGACCCCGCTAATGCTGAGATCCTCCCCATGGTCGGTGATCGCCAGGTAGCCGAAACCGCGGGCGTCAGCCGCCTCCAGCACTTCCCCGAGGGTGCTGTGCCCGTCTCGAGACAATGTGGTGTGGTGGTGTAGGTCGCCTCGGAGGTCATCGACCTCCATCAGGTCGGGCAGCTCGCCCCGCTCGGCGGCCTCGATCTCACCGGCATCCTCCCGGAGCGGGGGCGGGATGTAGGCCATGCCGAGGGCGTGGTAGACATCTTCCTCGGTCTCGGCGGCGATCACCCGCTTGCTCTCGACATCCGTGAGGGCGTATTCGCTCAGTGTCCAGCCCCGCTCGAGGGCCCGCTGGCGGAGGAGGATGTTGTGGGCCTTGGATCCGGTGAAGTAGAGCAGAGCCGCCCCGAACTGGCCGGGGGCTACCACCCGCAGGTCGATTTGCAGCCCGCCGTGAGTGAGCACCGAGCACTTGGTGCCCCCTCGGGCCACGACGCTGGAGACCATCGACAATCCCGAGAAGCGCCGAATGATCGGTCCCGGCTCGGGGGAAGCGACCACCACGTCGAGGTCGGCGATGGTCTCCCGGAAGCGCCGCAGGCTGCCGGCGTACTCCACCCGGACCGCCTCGGGCAGCTCTCGCAGCCGTTCGACCACCTGCTCGGCCACCGGCAACGCCTGGAGGATGGGCGTGCGATGCTCCTTTCCGACCAGCCCGAGCCGCTCGATGGAGCCGGCCAGGTTCTCTTCCGTCTTGGCTCCCAGGCCGCGCACACCGCGCAGCTGCTCGGCGGCCAGGGCCGCCCGCAGGTGGTCCAGGCTCTCGATCCCGAGCTCCCTGCGGAGCAGGGCCAGCGTCTTCGGTCCCAGGCCGGGGACCCGCTTCAGCTCCACGAACCCGACCGGGTACTTGGCTCGTAAGGCCTCCAACTTCGAGATGCTGCCCGTGTCGGCGTATTCGCGGATCTTGCGGGCGGTGCTGGTGCCGATCCCCTTCACCTTGGTCAGCTCCGCCGCCGACATATCGGTCGCCTCGGCCGCCAGGCCCTCCACCGCCCGCACTGCGTTCTGGTAGGCGCGCGCCCGAAAGGAGTTGGAGCTGCCGTCCTCCAGCTCGGTGAGAGTGGCCAGCTCGGCCAGCAGCCGGGCGATCTCCTGGTTGGAAGGCACTGTCGTGATAGTCCGATCCAGATGGGGTGTGACCTCCGAATATATGGGTAAGAGATCGGCTTGGAGATGAGCGCCGGAGATATCTTGCTCACCGTGGAGCACTGGCGGGAGGCTGCCGCCTGCCGGGATCTCGGCTCCGACCCCTTCTTCCCGCTGAGCGACGATGCGGCCGAGCAGGTCGAGGAGGCGAAGGCCGTGTGTGCGGGCTGCTCGGTCCGAGAGGACTGTCTCGCCTATGCCCTGGCCACCGGTCAATGGGCCGGGATCTGGGGCGGCTACACCGCCGACGAGCGACGCCGGCTTCGCAAGCGCTGGGCGGCCGCCTGACCCGGAGGCTTCTGGCCTCTAGGCTTCTGGCGCGCAAACTTCGGCCTATGGCCCGAGAAGTGCGCCCCAGAACGGGGGGAGGGGGAAGGCTACAGGCCGAAACGGTCGGTGGTCTCCAGGATGACCGTCTCCGCCGAGCCACACTTCGGGTCGAGACACTGGGTGAGCTTGACGTCCCCGCGGCGCTCGTCGTAGTAGGCGATCACCGGGCGGCCCTCATGGTCGATGGCCAGCGAGCTGGCGAATCCGGCTCCGCGGGCACCCGGTACCGCCACGATCTCCGGAGTCTGCTGGCAGCCCGGGTCCCGGCAGAGGGCGACCATCACCACGCCGGTGTCGACCTGCCGATAGCCGATCACCGGGTACCCCCCCGGTCCGATGGCCAGCGAGCTGGATAGCCCCACCGGGCCCTCGTGGTCGATCACCACCCTGATAGCCGAAGCGCAGGAGGGGTCACCGCATCGGGCCAGCCTGAGGATTGCCCGGCCCTGGTCGTAGTAGGCGATCACCGGCAGGCCGTCCGCACCGATGGCCAGCGAGGCGTAGAGGCCCACCGGTCCCCGGTCCACCGTGGAGATGGTCGATGCGAAGCACCGGGGAAGACCGCAGCGGGCCACCTTGAGCCCTCGCAGTTCGTCGAAAAACGCCACCACGGGGTGACCGTCCGGATCGACGGCCACCGACGTGCTTCCCCCGATGGGACCCGATTCGGCGACCGCCACCACCCGGGCCTCGGCACAGGCTGGATCCTCGCAGAGGGCCAGCTTGAGACCACCGGAGTCCTGATCGCGGTAGCTGATCACGGGCAGGCCGTCCGGCCCGATGCTCAATGAGGAGAAGGTACCGACGTTGCTGCCGCCGTCGATCGGGGTACGGGTGGGGCGGACGCATTCTCCATCCTGGCAGTGGACCAGGCGCAGCCCCCGGCGGTCGACGTCGTAGTGGGAGACCACCGGCCGGCCTTCGGTGCCGAAGGCCAGCGAGGCGAACCGCCCCAAGGTACCGCTGGAGTCGGCCGAGATGACCCGAAAGCTGGCGCAGAGCGGCTCCAGGCAGCGAGCCACCCGCAGGTTGTGCAGGTTGAAGCTGTAGAAGGCCACCGCCGGAAGGCCATCGGGTCCGATGGCCACCGAGGCGACCGGACCATCCAGGCCGGGCACCGACGACTGGCACGTGGGGCTACCGCAGTGGGCCACTTTCAGATCGCCGGCCCGCTGCTCGTAGTAGGCGATCACCGGCGCCCCGTCCTCGCCGATGGCCAGCGAGGCGAACGGTCCCGGGATCCCGCTCCGGTCGACCAGAGTGGTGGAGACCTTCCGGCAGGCCGGATCCTCACAGCGGGTCAGCTTCAGGTCGGCGCGCGTCTCGTCATAGTGGGCGACCAGCGGGCGGCCTTCTGGGTCCAGCTCGAGCGAGGAGAAGTAGCCCACGTCGCCGCGATCGAGGACCGACAGGGCCTCCCGGGTGCAGGCCGGGTCGAAGCAGCGGGCCAGCTTCAGGGTCCCACCCTCGAGGTCGAAGTAGCTGATCACCGGCATGCCTTCGGGCCGGAGCGCAATAGAGGCGTAGAAGCCGGCATTGCCCAGATCGTCCACCACCGAGATCTGGGCCGAGCCGCACCCTTCGTCGCGGCAGCGGGCCACTTTGAGGGCCTTACGGGTGTCATCCCGATAGGCGATCACCGGCAGCCCATCGGCCCCGGTGGCCACCGAGGTATGGGAGCCGCCGCCCGCCCGGTCGACCACGACTAGGGAGGCAGCGGTGCACTGCGGGTCTCGGCAGCGGGCCACCCGCAGGTCGAGGTTGGTCTCATCCTGGTAGGCGATCAGCGGCCGGCCGTCCTCACCGATGGCGATCGAGGAGAAGGCGCCCACCGATCCTTCCTCGTCCAGCGTCAGCCGGATGGCCCGGCGGCATCCGGCGTCCAAGCAGCGAGCCAGCTTGAGATCGCGGCGCGTGGCGTCGAAGTAGGCGATCACCGGCAGGCCGTCCGCGCCGATGGCCAAAGAGGCGTAACCGCCCACCGCCCCGTCGTCGTCGACGGTGGTGAGATCGGCCGAGGTGCATCGGGGGTTGGAGCAATGCGCCACCCGGAGCTCGGCGTCGCTGTTGGAGGCGTAGGCGATCACCGGCAACCCGTCCGCCCCGATGGCGATGGAGGTATAGAGGCCGGTGTCTCGGGGGAAGTCGAGGGTGGTGGTGATGGGCGCCTGGACCGGTGCCGGCCTGGTGTCCGGCGTGGGGAGCTCGCTGACGATCGCCGCGGGCGAGCAGGCGACCACCGCCCAGCCCACCGCCACCGCCCGGGGCAATGCCCTCATCCGGCCAACTTAGTGTGAATGGCCGGGCTGGCCGGCCAGACCTGCGGTCCGCCCACCGGGGCAACCCGATATCCTGGAATGGAGAGCGATCCGGAGGAACCGACCATGAGCTTGGGCTACGACCGCCGTCTCTACATCCTCGCCTTCGACCACCGGGGCTCGTTCGAGAGCAAGCTCTTCGGGATCAAAGGAGAACCCAGCGTCGAGGAGGCCGAGCGCATCAAGGACGCCAAGTCGGTGATCGCCGAGGGGTTCGAGCGAGCCCTGAAGCGTGGCGTCGCCAAGGGAGAGGGCGGCATCCTGGTGGACGAGCAATACGGGGCGGAGATCGCCCGCCGGGCCGGCGAGGACGGCTGGACCTTCGCCATGCCGGTCGAGGCGAGCGGCCGGGACGAGTTCGAGCTCGAGTTCGGAGACGGCTTCGGTGAGCACATCGAGGCCTTCGACCCCACCTTCTCCAAGGTGCTGGTGCGCTACAACCCCGACGACGACGCCGCCGCGAAGCGCCGCCAGCAGGAGCGCCTCGCCCGGCTATCCGACTGGCTGCACGAGCGGGACCGCAAGTTCCTCTTCGAGCTGCTGGTACCGGCCTCGGACCGCCAGCTCGAGCAGGCAGGCGGAGATCCGGTCCGCTACGACGCCGAGGTACGGCCCGGGTTGATGCGCCAGGCCATCGGCGAGCTCAGGTCGGCGGGCGCCGAGCCGGACGTCTGGAAGATCGAAGGCCTCGACCGCCGCGAGGACTGCCGCCGCATCGCCCAGCTCGTGCGGGCGGGCGGTCGGGACCAGGTAGGGTGCGTGGTGCTGGGTCGGGGGGCGGATGCTTCCAAGGTCGAGCACTGGCTCCGACAGGGCGCCGGGGTGAGCGGCTATGTGGGCTTCGCCATCGGGCGCACCATCTGGTGGGACGCTTTGAGCGGCTGGCTGGGTGGCTCGCTCGAACGAGACCAGGCCGCCGAGCAGATCGCCGACAACTACCTCTGGGCGATCCAGATCTACTCGGAGGCGGCTACCACTGCTTGAGGGGGATCGTCCGGCCGGGAAGGTCGGGGGCCCGGAAGGGGGCGGTCAAGGGGACGGTCCGGGGGGCGGCGAGGGGTCTTGGAGCGAGGGTGACGCGGCGGGTCTGGACGGGCCGGGCCAGCCGGGCCGCCTGCCAGATCGTCGAGACCAGACCGGCGGCGAAGGCCCCGCTCATGGCGGCGGCCAGGGCGAAGGCCTGACGGGGCTCGATCTCCGGCGGCCACATCAACGCGACCGCGCCAACTGCCGCCCCACCCACCAGCATCGAGGAGAAGACCCGGACTCCGGCGGCACGCACCCGGCTGCCGGGAGGGTCGTCCATGGCCACCAGGGCCCCCAGGCCGAGCACCGGTACGCCCAGGACGACGATGCGCGCATCGGACAGGTGGAGCCAAAAGGTGGCCGCCGCCGCCGCGCTCACCAGAGCGGCGCCGCCTGCTCTCGTCAGTAAGCCGGTACCCATGCCGATCACCGGCTACCTTACCCGGACGTGGCCGACTACCTCTGGTGGCAGACCGGGGTGATCTACCAGATCTATCCCCGCAGCTTCCAGGACTCCGACGGCGATGGGGTGGGGGACCTCCAGGGGGTGATCGAACGGCTCGACCACCCCGCCGAGACGCTGGGGGTGGACGCCATCTGGCTCTCTCCCTTCTATCCCTCCCCGATGGCCGACTTCGGCTACGACGTGGCCGACTACCGCGACGTCGATCCGATCTTCGGCGACCTGGCCACCTTCGACCGCCTGGTGGCGGAGGCCCATCGAAGAGGACTGCGGGTGATCATCGACTGGGTTCCCAACCACACCTCCGACCGGCACCCCTGGTTTCTCGAGTCGCGCTCCTCCCGGGAGAACCCCAAGCGGGACTGGTACGTGTGGCGGGACCCCCGTCCGGATGGCGGTCTTCCGAACAACTGGCTCTCCGCCTTCGGGGGGCCGGCCTGGCAATGGGACGAGTCGACCGGCCAGTACTACCTGCACGTGTTCCTGGCCGAGCAGCCCGACCTCAACTGGCGCAACCCGGACGTAGAAGAGGCCATGCTCGACACCCTGCGCTTCTGGTTGGAGCGAGGGGTCGATGGCTTCCGGATCGACGTGGCCCACGTGCTCATGAAGGACCCGGAGCTGCGCGACAATCCTCCCGCCCCGGATCCCCGCCCCTGGCTGCACGGCCGCCCGATTCGCGACTACGACCGTCTGCTCCATGTCTACGACCGGGGCCACTCCGACGTGCACGAGGTCTACAGGAGGATCCGTCGCCTCCTGGACGACTACGGCGCGGAGCGTTCCCGGGTGGCCATCGGGGAGATCTACCTTTCCGATTGGCCGCAGTGGGCCTCTTATTACGGAGCCGGGGATGAGCTGCACATGCCGCTCAACTTCGGCCTGCTCTTCGTGCCCTGGGAGGGCTGGGCGGTGCGACAGGTGGTCGACGCGCTGGAGGCCGCCATCCCGGAAGGATCCTGGCCGAACTACGTGCTGGGCAACCACGACGTCTCCCGCCTGGCCTCCCGCTACGGAGAGGCTCAGGCCCGGGTGGCGGCCATGCTGCTCCTCACGCTGCGGGGAACCCCCACCCTCTATTACGGGGACGAGCTGGGGATGACCGACGTGTCGATTCCCCCCGCGCGGCAGCGGGACCCCCAGGGCATTCGAGAGCCGGGGCTCGGACGCGACCCGGCCCGCACCCCCATGCAGTGGACCGCCGGTCCTCGAGCGGGCTTCACGGACGGCGAGCCATGGCTGCCGGTGTCGGCCGACCACCGCCGGCTCAACGTGGAGACGCAGCTCGGCGATCCGACCTCCATCCTCGCGCTCTACCGGCGGCTGCTGGCCGACCGGCGGAGGAGCCTCGCACTTCAGCACGGGGGCTACCGGCCGCTCGACGTGCCACCGTGGGCGTTCGCCTATCTGCGGGAGGGCCCCGAGGAGCGGATCCTGGTGGCTCTCAACCTCGCTGGAGATGAGGGACACCTGGACCTGGCCGACCTGGGGCCGGCCCGGGTGGTCCTCTCCACCCACCTCGATCGAGAGGGCCCCGAGGATCTCCATCGCTTGCTCTTGCGACCGGGCGAAGGCCTGGTGATCCACCTCGGCAAGGGGCCCGGGAACTAACCTCTTCGATGAGATGCCGCCGGTCGACCTCACTTCGCTGGCCATCGTGGCCGGTGTCGGGGGCCTGGCGGGAGCGGTGGGAGGCATGCTGGGTGGTCGAACCCCGGGCCCGCTGGCTTCCTTCCTGCTGGGCGCCCTGGCCGGTGGGGCCACCGCCCTCATCCTACGGGCCTACCAGGTGGCCCCACTGGTAGGGGTGAGCGGCTTGTCGGTCATCTACGCGGCCCTGGGCGGAGCGGTCCTGACGTTCGCCATCGCCCAGAGCTCCGGGCGCGCCTGAGGGATGTCGATCGAGCCGGCCCAGTGGCTGGAGCGCTACGGGCGCGCCTGGCGGGAGCAAGACGCCGACTCGGTGGTGGAGCTGTTCACCGAGGATGCCGTCTACCGGTCGCACCCCATGCGCCCCCCACTCAGGGGGCGGGAGCAGATCAGCCGCTATTGGCGCAGTGTGACCGCCACCCAGAAGAACCTCGAGCTCCGCTTCGGCGAACCCATCACCGCAGACCGCAGGATGGTGGCCGAGTGGTGGGCCACCATGCGGGACGAAGGCGAGGAGGTCACCATCTCGGGCAGCCTCATACTCCGCTTCGATGCGGGCGGCCTATGCGAGGAGCTGCGCGAGTACTGGCACCTGGAGCCGCGCCGTTACGAGCCACCGGAAGGCTGGGGCGACTGAGGCCGCTCGGGGCCGGCTTCCCGTTCTTGCGTGAGTTGAGGACCGCCGGCGGGCTGTTTCTCACGCAAGAACCGAGAAGCCGACGGCCGGGACGGCCTCCTCCCACTAACCTCTGGGTCGATCGGAGAGTTGTTCATAGGCACCGCTGCGAGATTGCTCGCCGTTTCGGCCCTCATCCTCGCCAACGCCTTCTTCGTGGCCGGAGAGTTCGCGCTGGTTGCCGTGGAGCGCAACCGGGTGGAGCGCCTGGCCGAGGAGGGCAGCCGACGGGCTGGGCGGGTACTCGAGGCATTGCGCTCCCTCTCGTTCCAACTCTCCGGGGCTCAGCTCGGCATCACCGTCACCACGCTGGTGCTCGGCTTCCTGGCCGAGCCGACCATCGCGGTCTTGCTCGAGCCGCTGCTCGAGGCGGTGCCCTGGATCCCGGAAGGATCAACCCTCGGGATATCGATCGGGCTGGCCTTGGCACTGGCCACCGTCGTCCAAATGGTGGTGGGGGAGCTGCTCCCTAAGAACCTGGCCATCGCCCGCCCGCTCGCATCCGCCATGGTGATCGCCGCTCCCATGCAGTTCGTGAACTCCCTGCTTCGGCCGGTGATCGTCTTCCTGAACGAGTCGGCCAACTGGACCGTCAGGTTGCTGGGCATCCAGCCCATGGAAGAGCTGGCCGGCGTCCGCTCGGTCGAAGAACTCGAGCTGGCCATCCGCTCCTCGGGAGAGGAAGGCCGGATCGACGACGTGGAGCTGGCGTTGCTGACCCGCTCGATCGAGTTCGCGGAGAGGATCGCCGCCGATGTCATGGTGCCCCGGGTGTCGGTGATCGCCCTGGCGAAGGACCAGACCCTGGCCGACCTGCGAGACGCAGCTTTGGAATCCGGCCACTCCCGCTTCCCGGTATACGGGGAGGATCTGGATGAGGTGATCGGGACGGTGCACGTCAAGGACTCGATCGCCTTCCCCAGGGAGGAACGGGCCTCCACCCCGGTCACCCCCATCGTCCAGCCGGCCCTGGTGGTCCCGGAGGCCCGGCGGCTCGATGCGGTCCTGGTCGACATGCAGAGGGCCGGCAAGCAGCTGGCCCTGGTGGTCGACGAGTACGGGGGCACAGCCGGGATCATCACCGCTGAGGACCTGCTGGAAGAGATCTTCGGGGAGATCGAAGACGAGCACGATCCGGGGGCCGCTCGTACAGCCGACGAGCGGGCTCTGGATGGCACCGCCAAGGTGGTCTCCGGCTTGCTGCACCGCGGCGAGGTCCGGGAGGCGACCGGCTTCGAGCTCCCGGAGGGACGGTACGAGACGCTGGGCGGGTTCCTCATCGACCGGCTGGGACGGTTCCCGGAGGAAGGCGAGTTGGTCGAGGTGGACGGCTGGACCTTCGAAGTGCTCGGCCTGGAGAGCTACCGGGTCGGACTGGTGGCGGTGGCACCTCCCCTCCGGATGACCCAGAACGCGGAGGGCGAGTGAGTACGCTCTGGTACCTCCTCATCGCCCTGGGCCTCCTGGTGGCCAACGGCTTGTTCGTGGGAGCCGAGTTCGCCCTCACCGCCGCCCGCCGTACCAAGATCGAACAGCTCGCCGAACAGGGCAGCCGGCGCGCCCAGACGGCACTGGCCTCCATGCGGGAGCTGTCCTTCACGTTGGCCGGGGCGCAGCTGGGCATCACCATGGCCTCCCTGGGCCTCGGTTTCGTGGCCGAGCCGGCAGTGGCAGGGCTGCTCGAGGCGGCTTTGGGATGGACCACCATCCCCCCGGCTGTTCTGCACACCATCTCGCTGGTGGTGGCGCTTCTGATCGTCGTCTACTTGCACATGGTGATCGGGGAGATGGCTCCCAAGAACATCGCCATCTCGGAACCGGAGCGGAGCGCCTTGTGGATGGCTCCCCCGTTCCGCCTCTATGCCAACCTCTTCCGGCCGGTGATCTGGCTGCTGAACGCTGTTGCCAACGGGGGAACGCGCCTCTTGGGAGTGGAACCCCGCGACGAGGTGGAGGTAGCGCACTCGGCCGACGACATCGCCATGATGGTCGCCATCTCCCGCCGGCAAGGGCTCATCGAGGAGTTCCAGCACCGCCTGCTATCCGGGGCCTTGCACTTCGGAGACCTGGACGTGGCGGCGGTGATGGTACCCAGGACGGAAGTGGTGGCGGTTCCCTTCGATGTGACTCCCGCCGAAGTGGAGAGGCTGGTGCTGGAGACCGGTCACTCCCGCATCCCGGTCTACCGGGAGACCCTCGACGATCTCACCGGGTTCGTGCACGTCAAGGACCTCCTCGGTGTGGCGGACGACCGATGGGTGGCGCCGCTCGATCCCTCCATCGTCCGGCCGCTGGTGGTGGTCCCGGAATCGGGCAAGATCCACCGGCTCCTGGCAGAGATGCGCCGCCGGCGGTACCACATAGCCCTGGTGGTGGACGAGCACGGTGGAACGGCCGGGATCGTCACCCTGGAGGATCTGGTGGAGGAACTGGTCGGTGAGATCCGGGACGAATACGACGCCGGAGAGGGTGAGATCCGCCGGGTGGGAACCGGGCGCTTCGTTGTGCCGGGCAGCACGCGTCCCGACCAGCTGGCCCGGCCGATCGGCCTCAAGCTGCCCGAGGGCGACTACGAGACGGTCGGGGGCTTCGTCATGGACCGGCTCGACCGGGTACCCCGCCGCGGCGACCGCGTGGAGCACGACGGCTGGCTGCTGCGGGTGCGGCGGATGGACGGAATGCGGGTGGCCGAAGTCGAGATCAGCCAGGCATAGGGGTAGGCCGCCTCGCCATCCGTGCCGGCGGTCAGGGGTCGATGAGCACTTCCAGCCGTCTATGGGCCTCCCGCAATGAGGCCTCGACCGCTTGGGGGGTGGGCCCTCTGGCGAAGAGGAACCCCAGGTAGCGATCCCCCTCGGGGAGCGGCCGGACGGGACGGCCGGCGGGGATGGTCATCTCCAGGTCGACGATCCCGGGCACCGCCAGGGCTTCCTCCCGGCCTCGGACTTCCTGCAGGGTGCCGGCCCCGGGGATGGGGAGCATCATCACTCCCGAAGACACCTCCTCGCGGCGCAAGTCATGGAGCGGCATACGCAGGGCGTGACGGACCAGGATCGCCTCCAGGCTGCGATTCACCAAGCCGAAGCGAAGCGTCCGGGAGCAGAGCCCCCCGATCGAGCGGGCCGCCACCTCCAAGAGCCAGAGCCGTCCGCCGTCCAGGCGCACCTCGGCGTGCAGAGGTCCCTCGCGCAGGCCGAGGGCGGCGGCTGCCTCCCTGGTGAGCAGGGCGATTCGTCGCTGCGTGGCGGCCGGCAGACGGGAGGGCGTCACGTAGATGGTCTCTTCGAAGTAGGGACCTTCGAGGGGATCGGGTTTGTCGAAGATGGCCAGCACCTCGAGCTCTCCATCTCGCAGCAGGCCCTCGACGGCCACCTCCATGCCCGGTACGTAGCGCTCCACCAGGAGCTCTCCGGCCGGGTCCTCCCCCGCCTCGGCCAGGATGGCTCGGATGCGGGCAGCCGCCCCGGCCGCCCCTTGGGGATCGTCGGCCCGGATCACGCCACGGCTCCCGGACAAAGAGAGCGGCTTGACCACGCAGGGCAGGCCCAACCGCGCTGCGACGGCTGCTACGTCGTCGGAGGCCCGGGCCACCGCAAAGTCCGGCTGGGAGACGCCGGCCCGGGCCAGGCGGCGCCGCATCTCCGCCTTGTCACGGGTGGCGGCCACCGCCTCCGGGGGGTTGTGGACCAATCCCAGTGCCTGCCCCGCCAAAGCGGCCACCAGCACCCCGCGGTCGTCGACCGGGATGACCGCATCGAGCGGCCGTCGGCGGGCCAGCTCAACCACCGCCCGGGCCGAGCCGACCGGGTCTCGGAAGTCGAGCTGGAGGTAGTCGTCGCCGGCTGCCAGAGCCTGGGCCCGCTCCGACGCCACCACCACTTCGGCGCCGACTCGTCGGGCCGCCGCCATGAAGTCGGCCGTTCGGTAGGTATCGGTGGGCAGGATCAGCAGCAGACGGGCCACGCCTGCATTATCGACTCCGGGGATTGGGCGGTGGCCGGATACAATGGCCCCATGACGACGGCCTTGGAACCGGTGCTGACCATCACCGAGCGGGCTCGGGCCAAGATCCTCGAGATCCGTGACCAGGACCCGGGCGAGGAGATGTACGCCCTGCGCATCGAGGTCACCGGGGTGGCCGGTGACTGCTTCACGTACGAGCTGGCCTTCGAGCCCCTCGCCGACGCCGGCCCGGATGATCTGGTCCAGCACGACGACCACCTGCCGGTCGTGATCAGCGAGCGGAGCTCCCGCGACCTGCGGGGAGCGACGCTCGACCTCTCCCGCGACCTGCTCAATCCCGGCCTGATGCTCGACAACCCGAACACCCCCAGCCCGGCCATCTTCCACCCGGAGGCTCCCCCTGCCGACCTGAGCGCCCCCCTGGCCCAGGGGGTGGCCCAGCTGCTCGACGAGCAGATCAACCCGGCCATCGCCATGCACGGGGGGCGGGCCGACCTGATCGGGGCGGAGGAGGATACCGTTTACCTGCGCCTCTCCGGAGGCTGTCAGGGATGCGGGATGGCCCAGGTCACCCTCCGGCAGGGAATCGAGGCGGCCATCCGTCACTCCTTCCCGCAGGTGGTCCGGATCGTCGATGTCACCGACCACGCCGCCGGGACCGATCCCTACTACCAGCCCTCCGGCAAGTAACGGGAGCGGCCCGAGCATGGAGCAGGGTGGACGGCCACGGACCGCCTCCGGGTTCCTCTGGGTGGCCCTGGCCGCCGTGCTGTGGGGGAGCGACGCCCTCTTCCGGCAGGGTCTGGCCTTGGAGCTGCCGGCCGCCACCATCGTCTTCGCCGAGCACGTCATCCTGGTGGTCTTCACGATCCCGCTGCTGGTGCGGGCGCTGCGGGCCGCCCGTTCCTTCACCGCGATCGACTGGACGGCGATCGTGCTGGTGGGAGCGGGAGCCTCCGCCCTGGCTACCGTCCTCTTCACCGCCGCCTTTCGTTGGGGCGAGCCCAACACCCCGCTGCTCCTCCAGAAGCTCCAGCCGCTGATAGCGATTCTGGGTGCCCATCTCCTGCTCCGGGAGCGCCTGCTGCCCCGGTACGCCACCTACTTCCTGCTGGCCGTGGCCGGTGCCTACCTGGTGACCTTCTCCGACCCCTTCCAGGTGCGGGTCAGCCAGCTGGCCCCGGCCTTCCTGGCGATGGGGGCCGCGGCGCTGTGGGGGCTGGGCACGGTGCTGGGCCGTCACCTGACCGCCAAGATGGAGGTGGCCCCGCTCACCGCCCTGCGCTTCGGGATCGGCCTCCCGGCCGGCTTCCTCATCGTGCTGGTCACTCCCGGCATCGAGGGTCTGGCCGACATCCGCCCCGGCGATGTCCCGGCTCTGTTCCTCCTGGCCATGATTCCCGGCTTGATCGCCCTGCTCCTCTACTACCGGGGACTGAGCTCCACGCCAGCGGCGGCCGCCACGCTGGCCGAGCTGGCCTTCCCCGTCAGCGCGGTGACCATCAACTTCCTGGCCTTCGGGGCGACGCTCACCCCCAGTCAATGGGCCGGCTTGGCGCTCTTGAGCGGCACGATCGCCGTGATGGGGATCCAGAGCCAGCGTTCGAGCGAGGCGGTCGGGGTGCGGCCGGAGGCTAGGACGGTGGCCGTGCCGGCCGGGTCCGGTCCGTAGGCCTCGCTAAGGCTTGGTCTTCAGGGTGACCGCCGTTCCGGAAGCGGTTACCAGCAGAGCCGTTCCCAGGTACGTATGGCCCACCTCGACCCCGATCACCGCGTGGGCGCCCCGGGCCACGGCCTCATCCACCATCGAGCGGAGCGCCACTGCCCGTCCCCGGGCCAGGTCCTTCTCGTAGCTCGAGCTGCGGGCTCCTACCAGGCTCCGGATGCCGGACGTGAAATCCTTCCCCGCGTGGGCTCCTATCGCCGTCTCGCCGGCCACCACCCCCAGGTACGTGTCGACGTCCCAGTCCGAGAGAAGTGGGGTGGTGGTCACGATCGGGCGCCAGGTGGCCCCGCTTTCATCGTCCTCTACCCAGCCCTGGGCGGATTCGCGCCAGAGCGCTCCCCACTCGACGGCCGGAGCCATCGAGGAGGCCGCTTCCTGTTCCCGCTGCTCGGTGCCGGCCAAGGAGGCGGCCAGTTCGGCGTAGGCGGTCGGTGTCGTGTCGGCCTCCTCCTCGGCTTCTTCCTCCGCCCCCGCCCCCTCATCCTCCTCGGCCTCCTCGGCCTGGGGCTCCATGGGTTCGGGAGGCTCCTCCTCGGTGACCGCGACGGTCTCCACCTCGATCTCCTCGACCACCTTCTCCTCGGCCAGCTCGGACAGCTCCCTCACCAGCTCGTCGGTGTCGTCGACCTCCAAGTCGCCGGCCTCCGCTTCGGGGAGCACCTCGTCCACCTGCAGGTCCTCGGAGGTCTCTTCCTCGGAAAGTAGGACGACCTCCTCTTCCACCGCCACCACTTCCGTCTCGGACAGCTCCCTCACCAGCTCGTCGCTGTCGTCGACCTCCAAGTCGGCGGCCTCCGCGTCGGGAATGAGCACGACCTCCTCCTCCTCCTCCTCCTCCTCGGCC
>JBOGFC010000152.1:0-5035 GCA_050742155.1 Acidimicrobiia bacterium | reverse complement strand
GAACATGGTCGAGTCCGGAGCGGTTGGGTAACTCTGGTTCTCAGGTAGGCAGTTCAGCTTGCGTCTGGGCACCGCGCATAGGATGAGTCTGTGTTGCGTCCTGAAAGCTGGACCAGCCCTGCGGGTGATAGTCCTGTTCGGGTAATCGCTGGAGACCCGGTAGCAGGTCCCCCGGAGAGGCGGCGGGCTGAGCGGGGTGTCGAAAGCCTCTTTGGAGGGAGCAAGCGTGCGGGCCGTAGTGCCACCAGGCGCGAGTCCTGCAGCCTCGTCACATTCACAACGGAGGAGCCGAGCCGCTCATATCACGGCGAAGGCCCATGTTCGACGGATTGGCGTTCCAGACATGCCCACCGCCGGGTCCTTCCGGGGTACGGGGAGCGGCCCCTACGCAAGGGATGGTTGGGAACAGGAGAGACCCGTCTGCTCGGCCTGTGTCGGGCAAAGACCGTTCGTAAAGACCTGGAATCGGGCCACCGCCGAGCTGCGGATTCCGGTGGGTATAGGCGTGCACACCGGGTTCGCCTATGTGGGAGTGGTGGGCTCGGGCGAGGTCCACGACTTCACGGCGGTGGGTGACGCGACGAACGTCGGGGCCCGGCTCGGTACTGCAGCGGGTCCTGGCGAGCTGCTGGTGAGCCACGCGGGGGCGCAGGCGGCGGATCTGACGCCGGAGGACCTGGAGCGACGGCATCTTCAGCTCAAGGGCCGGGTTGAGCCGATGGATGTCGTTCCAAGGACAAGACGCTCCGCCGGGCTGAGCGTCCGATGAGGGAGCAGACCGGCCGCTTCCGTGCCCTACACGGCGACGGGATCTTTGTCATGCCGAATCCCTGGGATGTGGGCTCGGCGCGCTTCCTCGCCTCGCTGGGGTTCCCCGCGCTGGCCACCACCAGTTCGGGCCACGCCGCAACCCTCGGTCGCCCCGACCAGAGCGTGACCCGCGACGAGCTTCTCGCCCATGCGGAGGCGCTTGTCACCGCAGTGGATGTGCCGATCAACGTCGACGCCGAGCGCTGCTTCGCCGACGACGCCAACGGAGTTGCTGAAACCGTTCGCCTGATCGCCAACACCAGCGCCGCCGGCTGCTCCATCGAAGACTACGACCCGGCCACGGGCCGCATCGATCCCACCGACCGGGCAACGGAACGGGTGGCCGCCGCCGCCCAGGCCGCCCGGCAGACCGGGCTCGTGCTCACCGCCCGGGCCGAGAACCACCTCTACGGCATCGACGACCTCGACGACACCATCAGCCGCCTTTCTGCCTACCGGGATGCGGGCGCCGACGTCGTCTACGCCCCGGGTCTCATCGACCTCGACGACATCGCCCGGGTGGTCCAAGAGGTGCGTATACCCGTGAACGTCTTGGCCCGCCCGGACGCCCCGTCGGTCAGCGAGCTGGCATCGGTCGGCGTCCGTCGAGTGTCGACCGGCGGCGCTCTCACCCGAGCCGCGTTCGACACGCTCAAGAGAGCCGCACGGGAACTCCTCGACCACGGCACCTCGTCCTACGCCACCAACGCCATCACCGAGGCAGAACTCACAGCAGCCTTCCGGTAACCGTGCCTGTTCATGAGCAGTACACCTCCCTGAATCCCTTCCTGGTCCAACCCGGGAGCCGATATCTTTATACAGGACGCAATGCATTGCGATATGCTCGGCTCACCATATGACCCAGCTCGTGACCAGAATCGACGACGACCTCGCCTCTCTCATCGACGAACTCGTCGCCGAAGGCGTGGTCGAGTCCCGGTCGGACGCCGTTCGACGGGGACTCCAGGTGCTTATCGATCAGCACCGTCGGCGCAGGACCGCCGAGGCGATCATCCGCGGCTACCAGGAGCACCCTCAAACCGAAGGGGAGGTCGGCTGGGCCGACGAGGCCACTGTCCGCATGATCGGCGAAGAACCGTGGTGACGCCCGCACAGGGCGACATCTGGTGGGCGGAAGCCGAGGACAAGCGGAGGCCTGTTCTGGTTGTGACGCGGACCGAGGCAGTGCCGGTGCTCACCTGGATCGTGGTGGCTCCGGTCACTCGCACCATTCGTGGGATTCCGACCGAGATTGCCCTGGACGCTGAGCAGGGCATGTCAATGCCGTGTGCCGCCTCGTTCGACAACCTCCAGCCTCTTCGCAAGGTGTTCCTCACCGAACGCATCGGATCCCTGCAACACCCGCGAGCCGAGATCTGTCGAAAGCTCGGCGCGCTCGCCGATTGTTAGGGCGGACTCACACCGGGCCTTCACCTGCGAAGAGGTTTCGAGATCCAGGGCCTCGTGTCGTCTTACTCCCAGATAGTGGAAGGAGCGGCCATTGCCGAATCCAGAGCGTTCGGGTAGGACCAAACACCGGGTTCTTGCGTGAGTAATAGCTCGCCGGCGGTCCGTAACTCACGCAAGAACGGGTTCCCCTACAGCAGCGACTCCAGGTCGAACGAGGAGGAGGGGTGGCGCAGCTTGGCCAGCGCCCGCCCCTCGATCTGCCGGATGCGCTCTCGGGTGAGGTTGAAGATCTTGCCCACGTCCGAGAGCGTCCTCGCCCCCCCGCCGTCCAGGCCGAAGCGAAGCAGCACGACCTGCTGCTCTTGGTCGTCCAGGATGGAGAGGGCGGCGGTGAGGTGCTGGCGGCGCAACGCCTCGGTGGCCATCCGGAAGGGATCGGGGGCCTGTTCGTCCTCGACGAAGTCCTGGAGCTGGGCATCTCCATCCTGGCCGACCGGACGGTCCAGCGAGACGGTGTCGGCGGGAGCCTCCAGCGCCGCCTCGACACGCTCCTCGTCGAGCCCGCTCGCCTCGGCGATCTCGGCGATGGTGGGCGGTCTCCGTAGCTCCTCGGCCAGGGCCTGCTGGGTGTCTTGCACGGTGCGCACCACGTCGACCATGTGGACCGGCAGGCGGATGGTGCGGGCCTGGTTGCCCAGCCCCCGCGTGATGGCCTGGCGGATCCACCAGGTGGCGTAGGTGGAGAACTTGAACCCCTTGCGCCAGTCGAACTTCTCGACCGCCCTGATCAATCCCAGGTTCCCCTCCTGGATCAGGTCGAGCAGGTCGAGGCCCCGTCCCGCGTAGCGTTTGGCGATCGAGATGACCAGGCGGAGGTTGGCCCGGATGAACTGCATCTTGGCCTCGTCGCCTTCGTGGATGTAGCGGTGCAGCCTGGCCCGCTCGGCGGGATCCAGGTCGGGCGAGCTCTCCATGCGCTGCTGGGCCTTGCGGCCCGCCTCCATCGCCCGGGCCAGGCGCACCTCGTCCTCGGCGGTGAGGAGGCTGTGCATGGAGGCTTCTTCGAGGTAGATGCCGACCGTATCCGATACCGGCACCGCGTCCCGCTTCACAGCTACCCGCTCTCCTAAGCGCATGGGAACGTATCACGGAATGCGCCCTGGTGACAACTGGAAACACGTTGGAAAAGCCTTGCTGATCGGCGATACTGGCCGCTCGTGTCGAGAGTCTCCTGCTACGCCCTGGCCCTGGCGGTTCTTACCACCGCCTGTGGCGGTCCCTCCCTGTTGGTGGTGGGGGAGGCCGTGCGGCCCCCTGACCCCCTCCTGGTGGTGACCGTGGTGGATCCCAGCGGTGTGCCGATCACCCAGGCCGAAGTGCTGATCGGTGAGGAGTCCCTGACCACGGACGGGGCCGGAACCGTGCTGGCCGAGTGGAAGCGGCCCCCACTGCACGTGGCCGCCCAGGCACCAGGTTTCCTGCCCGGCCAGTGGGAGGTCGAGGCCTTCCCGGACGACGCCATCTATCGCTTGGAGCTCTACCCGGTGGTGCTGTCCGGCCGCATCGTCGACCCGGCCGGCCGTCCGGTACCGGGAGCCTCGGTGCGGCTCGGGGAGGTGGAGGCAGCCTCCGATACCAATGGGCGGTTCAAGCTGATCAGGGCGGTGCCGGGAGAGCTGCGGGTGGAGCGGCCGGCCTGGCTGCCCTCCACGATCACCTGGGCGGGGGAGGGGACGGGGGAGGGGGTCGAGGTGGTGCTCGAGCCGCGGGTCGTGCGGGCCCTCTACGCCAACGGCCGGGCGGCGGCCGATGAGGCCCTCTGGGCCGAGTTGCTCGGCGAGGCTCGGCGCACCGAGATCAACGCGATGGTGGTGGACGTCAAGGACTCCTCCGGGGCAGTTTTTTATGACTCACAGGTGCCACTCGCCCGGGAGGCCGGTGCCGTCAGGCCGGCCTTCGAGCTCTCCGAGCTCCTGGCGGGCCTCGAGGAGGAGGACCTCTATGCGATCGCCCGGCTGGTGGCCTTCGAAGACCCGGTGGTCGCCCTGGCTCATCCGGAGCTGGCCGTCTGGGACACGGGCCGGGATGCCCCCTGGCGGAGCGATGCCGGTCGGGCCTGGTTGGACCCCACCGATCCCGTCGCCCAGGACTATCTGATAGCCCTGGCCGAAGAGGCCTGCGGGCTGGGCTTCGATGAGATTCAGTTCGACTACGTCCGCTTCCCCACCGACGGGCCGCTGGCGCGGGCTCGCTTCGACGGGGGCTACAACGCCGAGGTGCGAACGGCCACCATCTCCTCGTTCCTGCGCCGGGCGCGGGAGGCCCTCCACGCCGGGGGATGCGTCCTGGCGGCCGATATCTTCGGGTTCGTCACCGCAGCGGTGGATGAAGGCACTATCGGACAGCAAGTGGAGACGGTGTCGGAGTCGGTGGACGTGATCAGCCCGATGGTCTATCCCAGCCACTACCGCCAAGGCTGGTATGGCTTCGACCTGCCCAACGATCATCCGGCCGAGGTGGTGGGCCGGGCCATCGACGATGGGCTGGACCGGATGGCCGGCATCACCATCATGCGGCCCTGGCTGCAGGCCTTCTCGCTCGGTCCGGGCATCTCCTACGGGCCGGCCCAGATCCGCAGCCAGATCGAGCAGGCCGACGCCCGGGGGCTCGGGTGGATGCTCTGGAACGCCGGGAGCCGCTTCAACGAGCAGGCTCTCGAGCCCGCCGGCTAGTGCCCCGTCACGCAACGTTTGCCGCGTTCAGGGCGGCCAGGACCGCCGTCGGCTGCGTCCTCGTCCTCGACGCACCACCGGTG
>JBOGFC010000151.1:0-4520 GCA_050742155.1 Acidimicrobiia bacterium | reverse complement strand
CCCTTGCACCTTAGTTTTTTCAGCGGCCCAGAGAGCCTCTGAGCGGCCTCAGCGGCCCAGCCGGGCGGGGAAGGGGGACTCGATCGAGGGGGGGAGCCGCCCCTGACCTGAGGGCCGAGGTGGAGGGGTGGTGCTGGCCCCTTGCGGCCCACTGGGAGGCCGGGGAGGCCCGCGTTCATCGTCTCGGAAGGTTGCTCACGGATTGCTCACACGAGCGCGGAAACGGTGAGCAACCAGAGGACACGACACGCTGCCCTATCCTTTACAAACGTCCAGGTCAGAGCCACTTTGCGGCCATGAGAGGAAATAGGCGGAAACGACCCGGCGCGGACTTTTAATCCCAAGGTTCTGGGTTCGAGACCCAGGCGGCCCACCGACAAACGTTCTTGCGTGAGTACCGGACCGCCGGCGGGTCACTTCTCACGCAAGAACGGACAGGGCAAACATCATCTATTGCGCTCCGCCCACGGCTGGAGGATGGCGTAGATGGCCTCGGAGGTGGGGACCGGGACGCCGTGTTCCCGCCCCAGTCGCACCACCGTGCCGTGCAGCGCCTCCAGCTCCATCGGCTTGCCGTGAGTCAGGTCATAATGCAGCGAGGAGAACGACTCGGCCTCCAACCCCTCGGCGAAGGCCACATGGCGGTTCACCGTGCCCTCCGCCAGGATGACGCCCTC
Source organism: Acidimicrobiia bacterium (assembly GCA_050742155.1). Taxonomy (GTDB): domain Bacteria; phylum Actinomycetota; class Acidimicrobiia; order Spongiisociales; family JALYHC01; genus JBOGFC01. The sequence continues at coordinate 3,843 of JBOGFC010000151.1, read as the reverse complement.
GGCGGCCGCCACCGCGCAGACCTCCGCGACCAGCCGCCGGAAGGCCCGCCAGGCCTCCGGCGCCTCCCGGATCTCCCCCAGCGGGAGGCGCACGGCCGCCGTCATACCGGCCAGCGCGCAGATGAAGGCGAACTTGTCCCACAGCACCGACCGGATGTCCTCCGAGAGGTGAGCATCGATGTCCGCCTTGCGGCACAGCTCCAAGAGCCGCTCGGCCCGTTGGCTGATCGGCCGGTCGAACTCTCCGAAGACGAGCCGGGCCGGTCCCCCAGTGTCCTCGATCACCCCGGGCTCAGCGATGGTGGAGAAGATGTAGGCCGCCCCTCCCATCACGTGCTGCCAGCCGATTGCCCGGGCGATCTTCTCCTCGTTGTCGACCCCGTTCTGGAAGGACACCACAGCGGTTTCCCGGTGGAGGAGTGGCTCCAGCCGTCCGGCGACCTGCTCGGTGTCGAACGACTTCACAGAGAAGATCACGAAGTCGGACGGCCCGATGTCGGCCGGATCATCGGTGGCCGAGAGGGCCACCTCGAAGTCACCCCTGAGGCTGCGGACCCGCAGGCCTCGCTGGCGAAGGGACTGCAGGTGGGCACCCCGGGCGATGAGGTGCACCTCGGCCCCGGCCAGGGCCAGACGGCCCCCGAAGTAGCCTCCCACCCCACCCGTGCCATAGACGGCGATCTTCACGGGCCCGGCTGGATGAACAGGAAGGACCTCCTCCGCCGATGGCGGAGATGTTAGGAGATCAGTCCGACCCGACCCTCTCGGGCTCGAGGAGCCGTCGCCACCAGCTCCTGGCGCGCTCCTGCCGGAGCCGCTCCAGCTCTTGGCCTTCGAAGCGCTCCCGAAGGGCCTCCAGCTCCTTGACCAGGATGTCGATCACGCGATTCATCTCCTCGCGGAACTCCTCGACCTGGGCGCGCAGGAAGGACCAGTCTTCGCCGGCCACACTGCGCGGCGGGGTGAATCCCAAGTCGAACTTGGCATCTGCCAGCACCCGGAAGCCACCGTCCCCTTCATCGGCACCCTCGGCCTCGTCGGAGGTCGGGCGGATTTCGAGGCCCGTCACGCCGGCCTCCTCCACCTGCATCATCTGGTGGCGGGCCTCCTCGAGGCGAACCGACAGCTCGTGAAGGCGCCTCATCTCCGATCCGATGGTCTCCCAGAGGTAGCGAGGGACCCTGACGGAGGCCTCCTCTTGCCCGACGGAGGCCTGCCCGACGACCGGCTCACCCTCGGTCCCCCACGGGTCGGCGCCCGGAGTGACCGCCGGCTCGTGCTCGTGCTCGCTCACGCCAAGTGACCTCTCTCTGGCCCATAGAGAACGTGGAGGCAAGCCTCCTACCACGCCCGCTCTCGTATCGGCCGGCTCGAGACGTTTCTTGAGTGCCTAACCCCCTGCCTCGATGTGCAGCGTCCTGAGAACCTCGTTGACCAGCGGGACCATCCGGCCCCGCATCCGGTGGCTCCCCAGCGCCACGTAGAGACAGAAGGCCCGGCCGTTGAAGGTGAAGAAGTACTGCGCTCCGGCCTGCCCGGGAAGCGGTCGCTGCATCGTCTGGGGGCTGAAGTCTTCGAGGCGGACATCCGGCAGGCCCTCTTTGGCGAAGAGCGCCGTGCCGACTGCCTCCGGCCCGTACTCGAAGAGGGACACGAAGACGTGGCCGGCCGCCATCAGCTCCACCGCCCCGCTCCCGAAGTCTCCCCGCCCCGGGCGAAGCGGAAAGTTGGCGGTGTGCAGGACGGGTTGGGTTTGGCGGTCGCGGCCGGGCGGCCGCCGGTAGATCTCACCTTCCCAACCGGGTGGAAGGTCCAGGGTGAGGCCCCGGTCCCTCAGCGGGGGCATCCCGCTCCTCTCATATCAAGGCTGCCGATCCGACCGCGGCCAGCAGCGCCAGACCCGCCGCCGCCGCCCCTCGGGCGAGCGGGGCCAAGTGCTGTATGCGCCCGTGGAGGGCTCGGAGCTGACCGGGTTCCCGTACGTGGGCGGCGGCGAGGACGGCCGACCCCCGAACCAGGCCGAACGTGCCACCGATCGCCAGACCGGCCGGGAACGACCCGGCCAGCAGGGCCAGAGCGAAGGTGACGTACACCGCCGCCGAAGAGACGATGGTCACCACCCCCAGGCCGAGCTGAAAGCCAAAGCCGGCCCCGTAGACCCAGCCCCGGTAGCGGGCCAGCCAATCCTCGTTCACCTGCCGCCGGATGGTGGGGAGCCTCCCCCAGCCGAGATCGAGCGCCACTCCTGTTGCGCCCACCAGCAGCACTAGGATGGCGACGAGTTGGGGACCCGACCGGAGCAGGCTCCCAACCAGCTCGCCGGCCAGCCCCAGAACCCCGCCCGCCAGGGCGCCTCCGGCCACGGAGCCGGCCAGGTAGGCCGAGACCGTGATCCCCCATCGACTGTGCCGGGCCCGCTCGCCGAGCGGGTGGATGCTGGCCAGCATCGACTCTCCTCAAGGGGACCCGCTCGAGCGAACCCCGGCCAAGGCGGCCATCCCAACGCCCACCCAGGGGATCCAGTCCATCAGCGGTCCTGCTCGGGGGGTCCGACCGGGTAGAGGCTCGCATGGCCGGGGTGGATCCCGGCCCGGAACAGCTCGCGGTCGGCCCGTGCCTCCCGGTCAGCGGTGTCGAGCGCCGGGGAGCGCTCGGCGGCCAGGTCGGCGTCTGCCATCGCTTGCTCCAGCAGGGAGGACACCTGCGGCCACGTGGCGGCCGCCCCTTCCCCGACCACCCGACCCGATGGACCGTCCACCAGGATGAAGTAGGGCGAGACCGGCACCCGGTAGTCGGCCCAGGCCTGGGAGGAAAGCACCGTGGGGAGGTGTTGCGGGGCCAGCCGGCGGAGCCGGGATTCACTCTCTTCCTCCAGCCCCTTGGTGACGATGACCAGCCGGGTGTCCCGGCCCGGGAGGGAGAGCCCCTCCTCAGCCGCGAAGGCCCGCCAGAAGTCGTCGCAGGTGAGGCAGCCGGTCGAGAGGAATGCCAAAAGGGTTGGGTGCGAGGCCCCCACGACCCCGATCGCCGCGGCCCCCCCCGAGGGAGTGGCGCCGACCAGGTCATAGGCCGGCGTCGAGGCGGGGCGAGCGCGGGTCGCACTCTTCTTCGGCCTCAACCGGGACACGGGCTCCTCATCACCAATCCCGAGATCGTGCAGCTTGCGCAGGATCTCGGCGTGGCTACGCAGCAGCCCGGCCACCAGTACGGCCAGCAGAGCGATCACCACCGTCTCCAGCACCATCAACGCCACCATCGGGTCCTCCTCTCCCTATCTGAGCACCATGTCGGCCGACCCTGAGCTGAGCGAGTTGCGCAGATACCAGGTATCGGATCTCACCACCCCCACCGTGTCCCCGCCCTGGCCGTCCCAGTTCCCCACCACCGGGATGTCGCCGGGGTTGCCGAACCAGAAGTCCAGGTCGGCGACCCCGATCGTCGGGGAGTTGCGCAGGAACCAGTGTCCGCTCTGGCGGACCACCCCTGGGCCATCGACTCCGTCTCCGTCCCAGTCGCCCACCACAAAGCGGTCGCCGGGGTTGCCGTACCAGAAATCGAGATCGGCGAACCCGGCTGAGTTGGAGTTGCGCAGGAACCAGTGTCCGTTGGAGCGGATGGCCCCAGGCGTGTCGATCCCGCCTCCGTTCCAGTCGCCCACCACGAACTGGTCGCCGGGGTTGCCGTACCAGAACTCGAAATCGGCGAACCCGGCGGTGTTGGAGTTGCGCAGGAACCAGTGACCGTTGGAGCGGACCACCCCCACCGTGTCCCCACCCTGTCCGTCCCAGTTGCCCACGACCGGGACATCGCCTGGATTGCCGTAGGGGATGATCAGGTCGGGTG
>JBOGFC010000150.1:0-7583 GCA_050742155.1 Acidimicrobiia bacterium | reverse complement strand
ACCGCGCCCAGCCAGGCCGCCGCCGCCCCGGCCAGCGCCCACCGCCCGGCCGGACCGGGCAGCCGGAGCCGGCTCAGGGCACCGCCACCAGGTCGCGTAGCGAGGCGAGCTTCCCCTCACCGATCCCGGGGACGTCGAGGAGGTCCTCGACGGCCTCGAACGGCCCATGCTCCTCCCGATGGGCGATGATCCGCCCGGCCAGCACCGGCCCCACCCCGGGCAGCTCCTCGAGGTCGGCGGCGTCCGCCGTGTTGAGGTGAATCCTGCCGTCGGAGGTCTCGGAGGCGTCCCGGCTCCCACCCGAGCCCCGTACCGGCACCACCACCTGCTGGCCGTCGACAAGCGGGGCGGCCAGGTTGACCGAGCCCAGGTCCGCCGCCGAGGAGGCGCCACCGGCCGCCGCCAGTGCCTCTCCCACCCGGGCGCCCTCCGGCACTCGCACCAGGCCCGGGCGCTCCACAGCCCCGGCCACGTGCACGGTGATGAGGGCGGGCTCGTCTCCCGACCAACCGGGCGCACGCTCGATCTCCACCGGCGGTGGAGCAGGAGGCCGCCCGGCGAACCAGGCACCGGAGAGGCCCGCCAGAAGGAGCACGCCGGCCGCCAGCAGCATCTGAGGTCGTTCCATGGGACGAGGTGGTTGTATCAGTCCCGGCCGGCCGGGTGAAGGGGGTCGGCTTGCCCACATCAACCGGTCCAGCCGACGGCTCACGCGTCCCGTCGATAGATGTCGGACCTATGGCCCACCCCGCAGCACCACCACCTCCCGTCGCTCCTCGAGGATCCGGTGGAGGATCCTGTACGTCCCACGTCGGGCGCTCCAGACACCCTCCAGCTCACCGCGGAGAGATCTCCCTACGCGCCGAGGGCTCTCCAGAAGCGGACCAGCGATGAAGTCGATCACCGCCCAGGCGACCGCCTCCGAGAGCGTTTCGCGAATGGCTCTTGCTGCGGGCGCGGTGACGACGAGTTGATAGGGCTCTTCCGTTACCGAGGACGCAGCTCGCGCACCGCGTCCACCCCACGCACCACGTCTCCGCGCTCATAAGCCCGCTGGGCCTCGATCAGCTCGGCCATCGCCTCCTGGTCGCTCAGCACCTCCAGGGTCTCCATCACGTCGCCGGAGTGATCTTCTAGCCGATCACCCAGCGCCGTAGGCGCTCGGCCTCCAGCTCGAGGGAGATGGCCCGATAGGCGCGGTCGTGGTCCATGCCGGCCCGCCGGTTGCGGAAGTAATCGACCAGGTACCTGGCCAGGAAACGCCGCATCCCCAGGCGTCGCCACTGCTCCACGTGAGCCAGCTCGTGCACCAGCAGTGCGGCCAGCCGGGAAGGGTCCTGGCCGAGCGGTGAGGCGCGGAGGTAGATCGCCCATGGCATGGTCATCGCCGCCACGTCCCCCAGCCAGAGACGCCGGAACCAGCCTGGGGCCACCCGCACCGGCACCCGGCCCGGGTCCACGTTGGGGAGGGCCTCACGGAGTAGCGTGAGGTCGACCCCGAGAGCGGCGAGTGGGCCGGCCGCCAGCATCAGGCCCCCTCCCCAACCCTCCCCCAGAGGGGGAGGGAGATAGGGTCGGCCCTCCCCCAGAGCGTCACGGAGAAGTGACGAAGTTGACCAACTGAGGCGGCCGGGACACCACACGCTCGATGGACTTTCCTTCGGTCCACTGCCGCACCCGCTCGGAAGCCCTGGCCGTCTCCACCGCCCGGTCCTCGGAGATGTCGGCCGGCACCTCGATGCGGTCCCGCACCCTGCCGTCCACCTGCACCACCATGGTGACCACTGGCTCGGTGGCCAGGTCGGGGTCCCAGGTCGGCCAGGGCTGGGTGTAGAGCGCTTGCTCATGTCCGGCCAGCTCCCACAGCTCGTGGGCCAGGTGCGGGGCCATGGGCGCCAGCAGCAGTACCAGGTAGTCGAAAGCCTCCCGGAAGGTGTCCTCGGCGCCCCCGGCTCGAACGTACTCGATGAGGGCGTTCGAGTACTCCATCAGGGCGGCCACCGCGGTGTTGAAGGCGAACCGCTCGATGTCCTCGGTGACCTTCTTGACGGTTCGGTGGGCGGTCCGCAGGATCTGCTGGTCGAAGTCGGTACCCTCACCGCCGGCGATCTCGCCGAACCCGCCGGTGCCCAGCCGCCACACCCGGTCCAGGAAGCGGGCAGTCCCCTCCACACCACGGTCACTCCACTCGGTCGAGTCGGTGGGAGGGCCTATGAACAGGTGGTAGAGACGCATGGCGTCGGCGCCGTGCGTCTCGTAGTAGGCGTCGGCGGTCACCACGTTGCCCTTCGACTTGGACATCTTGGCGCCCTCCAGGGTGATCATGCCTTGCGTGAAGAGGCGGGCGAAGGGCTCCTCCATGGGAACCTGGCCCAGGTCGTACAGCACCTTGGTGAAGAAGCGGGCGTACAGCAGGTGGAGGATGGCGTGCTCCACCCCGCCGATGTACTGGTCGACCGGCATCCAGTAGGCGACACCCTCCCGGTCGAACGGCAGGTCGTCCCGGGCGCCGCAGAAGCGGAGGAAGTACCAGGACGAATCGACGAAGGTGTCCATGGTGTCGGTCTCCCGGCGGGCGGATCCCCCGCAGCGGGGGCAGGTGGTGTTGACGAAGCCCGGTACCGTGGCGAGCGGTGCCTGGCCCCTCGGCTTGTAATCGTCGATCTCGTCGGGCAGCAGAACCGGCAGGTCTTCCTCGGGCACCGGCACCGTGCCGCAGCGGTCGCAGTAGATGATCGGGATGGGGGCTCCCCAGTAGCGCTGCCGGCTCACCAGCCAGTCCCGCAGCCGGTACTGGACCGATGCCTGGCCGATGGCGCCCTCCTCCAGCCACTCGGTCATCCGCCGCTTGGCCTCGGCGACCGACAGACCGTCGAGAAACCCGGAGTTGATAGCCGGACCCTCTCCGGTGTAAGCCTCGGCCGGCCAGTCGGTCGGCGGCTGGACGGTGCGGATGATGTCCAGTCCGTAGCGCTCGGCGAAGTGCCAGTCGCGCTGGTCCTCGCCGGGCACCCCCATGATCGCGCCGGTCCCGTAAGACATCAGGACGTAGTCGGCCACATAGATCGGCACCCGGCGCCCGTTGGCCGGGTTGACGGCGTGAGCACCGGTGAAGACCCCCTCCTTCTCCCCTTCCGTGGAGAGCCGCTCGATCTCGGTGCGGGTGCGTACCCTTTCCTGGTAGGCCCGCACCTGCGGCTCCTCTTCCGTGCCCGACAGCAGGTCCTCGATCAGGGGATGCTCTGGCGCCAGCACCACGAAGGTCATCCCGAACATGGTGTCGGGACGCGTGGTGTACGAGGAGAAGCGCAGCTCGGGACGGCCGGCCACCTCCATCTCGAAGATGGCCCCCTCCGAACGGCCGATCCAGTTCTCCTGCATGACCCGCACTCGCTCCGGCCAGTCGTCGAGCCGGCCGAGATCATCGAGCAGCCGCTGGGCATAGCGGGTGATGCCGAAGAACCATTGCTCCAGATCGCGCTTGGTAACCGGCGTCCCGCAGCGCTCGCACAGGCCGTTCACCACCTGCTCATTGGCCAGCACCGTCTGGCAGCTCGGGCACCAGTTGACGGCCGCCATCTTCTTGTAGGCCAGCCCCTGGTGGAAGAGCTGCAGGAAGAGCCACTGCGTCCAGCGGTAGTACTCGGGGGTGTGGGCGGCCAGCTCCCGGTCCCAGTCGTACACAGCCCCCAGGCGCCGCAGTGCCTCCTTCATGGCTCGGATGCGTTCCTCAGTGGCGAGGCGAGGGTGGATCCCGGTCTCGATGGCGGCGTTCTCGGCCGGCAATCCGAAGGAGTCCCACCCCATCGGGGAGAGGACGTTGTAGCCCTGCATGGCCCGGTAGCGGACGATCAGGTCGCCGTAGATGTAGTTGCGCAGATGACCCTGGTGGAGGTCCCCGGAGGGATAGGGGTACATCATCAGCGCGTAGTACTTGGTGCGGGCCGGATCCTCGGAGGCGTAGAAGGCGCGCTCTTTCTCCCAGCGCTCCTCCCACTTCCGCTCGATGGCGCCGACGTCATACGAAGGCATAGCCCTCCTTTGAACCGCTCAGGGTACCAGTTAGTCCCGGTCCTCCCGGGGGAGGGCCCGCAATCCCAGGGCCTCCAGCTCCAGTTCCGCCAGCGCCTGGTAGTCGCCCGAGGCCAGGTCCCCGCCCGGGTCGGGCGTGGCCCGGCGCAGCTCGTGCAGGGGCCGGTTGGCCACCGCCCGCAAAGCGAACAGGTAGAGATCCCCGGAGGCCAGCCGGACCCGGTGGGCGGCCCCGGCTTCCCTGACCCAGCGGATCCGCCCCGGCAGGTAGAGGATCAGCATCAGCAGGATCGGGATGGCGGCCAGCAGCACCGCCAGCCAGAAGGACAGCTCGGCCACCACCTCCTGCTGGGTCAGCCCGGCCTCTTCGAGGGCCCGTCCGGCCGCGGCCGCCGCTTCCAACGGAGCCCCCAGCACCTCGCCGACCAGGGGCGCCTCGGCCACCCGGCGTCCCATCCGGTCGAGCGTGTCTGCGAAGCGTTCCCCCGCCTCCTGCATGGTTCGGCCCGGGCCTTGCAGCTGGTTGACGAGGTCGTAGACAGCGACGCCGATCCACCCCCAGAGGACCACCCACAGCATGACCAGCCCGTCTCTGACCAGCTGCCAAAAGCGCAGGGCGGGCACCTCGGCGTACAGCTTCACGAGACCTTGACCAGAGCCACGTACTCGGCATCGTAGGTGTCACTTCGAGGTGCTCGGCCGGACTGGACCTGCCCTTGGAGGGCCGTCCCCCTGAACCTATGCTGGCCCATCAGGAAGGTGGGAGTTGGAGGGCGGCCCTCAGACATTCGGCGCCTCGTGGGAATGGCAGGACGACACGGTCCGCGTCCGGCTTGTGGGAGAACTCGACCTCGGCACGGTCGAGCAGTTACGGCAGGTTCTCAGCAAGGCGGAGACTCGGGGCACCGAGCTGGTGATCGATCTGCGAAGCCTGACGTTCATCGACTCGTCGGGTCTCCACGAGCTGGTCCAAGCTCGCCAACGCTACGAGCAGCGCGGGGGGCGCCTGACTCTCGTTCGAGGGAGCCCGGCCGTCCAGCGAATCCTCTCCGTCTCGAAGCTTCATCAGTACTTCGACTTCGCGGAACCCGACTAGAGACGACGATCACACAGGCCGGATCTCGCCGGACAGGCGGCCGGCATGGCCGCGATGCTGTCCCTTAGGGTCCGTCGATGGTCGGCGTCACCGGGTGGCGATAGTGACGGAGCACCATCCGGGTGTCCACATGACCCAGGAGATCCGTCAACAGCTCCGGGGCCACTCCCGTAGCCGAGAGAACCGAGGTAGCGGTGTGCCGAAGATCATAAGGAGTGACGCTGCCGTCGATCCCCGCTGCACCGGCAATACGTCTGACAATGCGTCGTACATTGGCAGGATCGAGCGGTAGGCCATTGGGGGTCACGAACACGAGGCCTTCCCATTTCGCCGACCACCGAGCTCCAGCTGTCAACCGTTCTTCCAGCATGCGAGCAACTACCTGGACCCAGTTCGGACCTACAACGGGCGTCGCCCGCAGCAGACCTCCCGCTTGCCGTGCTCACTGATCAGCAAACGGTGAAGTCGTGTGTGTTGGATGACTGCACAACGTGCTCGCCTTGGACTCCCATCTTGGGAACGAACCGTTCCAGCGCCGAGATCACCTCGCATCGAGCAATAACAAGCCCCTCACCGGAGGCGAGCCGAACGGCACCTATGCGCTTGCTTCTGGGCGTTGCCGGTAGGTTGAAGGCCAATGACGGCAGAGACGACTGACCGGTGGGCGCGATGGCTGTTACACGATCGGTTCGCCGGAGACCCGCTGGCGCTTCGGAGGACCCTCGAGTACCTCCAACCGATCCGCGACCGCGTCCTTGCGGGCGCTGCGATCAAACCAGCCGACGTGGTGCTCGACATCGGTTGTGGGGATGGGTTGCTCGGTTTCGGGGCGCTCGGTCTGGTCGGCGATGCCGGTCAGATCGTCTTCGCCGACATCTCTGAGGAGTTGTTGGACCGTTGCCGGCAGCTGGCCGCTGAGATCGGTGTGTCCGGCCAGTGTCGTTTCCTCCGCACCGCCGCCGAGAGCCTCGACGGTGTCGGTGACTCGTCAGTGGATGTGGTGACCACCCGGTCGGTGCTGATCTATGTCGACGACAAGGCTGCGGCCTTCGCGGCCTTCCGCCGGGTGCTGAAACCGGGTGGGAGAGTCTCGTTGTTCGAACCCATCAACCGCCGTTACACAGATCTCAACCGGGACACCCTGTTCGGGTACGACGCCAGCCCCATCGCTGAGCTGGCGGCCAAGGTTATGGCTGTGTTCGAAACGTGCGCCCCAGCTGACGGTCCGATGATGGGATTCGATGAAACCGACCTGCTCCGCCTCGCCGAAACCGCCGGATTCGTCAACATCACCGTCACCCTCGAGTTGTCGAGCACCGACCGGCCTCCATTCCAGGGGGTCTCTTGGTCGCAGCTGCTGAAGATCAGCCCCAATCCCAACGCTCCCACCTTCGGCGAAGCCATCGCTTGGGCTCTCACCGCCAGTGAGATCGTTCGTCTCGAGAGCTACCTACCAACACTGGTTGATTCGGGAACGGGTGGTCGGCTCCGCAGAGCCGACGTGTATCTCACCGCAGAGAACCCCAAATCCTGAACACCTCAGCCCGATCACCGCAGTCGCGGTTGCCTTGCTGCTGCCGGGTGGAGGCGAGAATGCCCCGGTGGTTCCGTCGGGGCCGACGCTTGCGGTCACGGAGCCGACGGTTCGTGGCGGAGACGTCATCGAGCTTCGGGTCCAGGCTCCACGGAACTACATCTGGGGCTCGATCCTCCGGCTATCGGCTCCGGAGGAAATGTAATGACTGTGGGCGGACAACGAGATCTGCCCAGCGGCGGCCAGCAGAGACTGCCCGCTCGCGGCCATCTCGCCACCCAGCATGGTGCCAGCGGTCGGCGAGACGGCCTCGCGGCTGCTGTCCGCTACCGGCGGAGGGCAGGCCTGATGTGTTTTGCGTTCAGCGCCGAGCGGGGTTCCACCGATGAGTTCGATCCTCGGCGTGCGTCTAATCCGATGACGGACCCGAGATGACTTTGGCCCTGCGAGTGCGTCGCGGCTGCGAGCGCATCAGGGGGGAAGGAGCGGATCGATGGACCAGCCAACCGCGGAGCAAACGCTACGCCGGCTCGAGCCTCTGGTCGGCGAGTGGACCTTCGAGGCGAAATGGCCCAGCGGAGAGCCGTGGCCGGGCGGTGGAAGGGTCACCTTCGAGTGGCACGCCTCAGGGGCGCACCTGGTCCAGCGTGGGACGGCCGAGCATCCCGAGGCGCCCGACAACGTCTCCATCATCGGATGCGATGCGGCCAACGGGACGTACTTCCAGCTGTACAGCGACGAGCGCGGCGTCTGTCGCGTCTATGAGATGAGCATCGGCAACGGCGAGTGGAAGCTCTGGCGGGAGGCGAGCCGTTCTCCCAGCGTTTCACCGCGACCTTCAGCGACGACGGGACCACGATCACCGGACACTGGGAGATCGCCGAAGACGGCATCAACTACACGACCGACTTCGACCTCATC
>JBOGFC010000149.1:0-2682 GCA_050742155.1 Acidimicrobiia bacterium | reverse complement strand
GTCCACTACCGCCGTAGGGAGCGGTGGGTCACTGCCAGTCCCCCGCCACCGGGTTCGACACCGAGGATCCGAAGGTGATGGTCCGGTTGGCCACCGCCTGGCCCACGGTGTCGGAGAGGTAGAAGCGCCCCTCGGAGGGTCGGAAGATGCCGAAGGAGTCCCGCCCGTCCCCGTCCCAGTCGCCCACCACGAAGCGATCCCCCGGGTTGCCGTAGAAGGCGTCGAAGTCGGCCACCTTGGTGGTGTTGACATTGGTGATGTAGACCCGCCCGGTGGTGGGGCGCCACAGTCCCACCGTGTCTACGCCATCACCGTCCCAGTCCCCGGCGAAGGGGAGGTCGCCCGGGTCCCCGAAGAAGAAGGAGAGGTCGGCCACCCCCTGGGTGTTGGAGTTGCGCAGGTAGAAGCGGCCCTCGGAGGGGCGGAAGATGCCGATGGTCTCGACGCCGTCCCCGTTCCAGTCCCCGCATACCGGGAGGTCCTCGGGCTCCCCGTAGAAGATGGCGATGTCGGCCACCCCCTGAGTGTTGGAGTTCCTGAGGTAAAGGAACCCATCGGTGCTCCGGTAGAGGCCCACTGTCTGCACCCCATCCCCGTTCCAGTCGCAGGCCACCGGGATGTCGGCCGGGTTGCCGTAGTAGAAGGCGTTGGTGCTTTCGTCGGCAAAGCGCAGCGTCCACACCCCGCTGGTGGGGTCCTGCACCCCCACCTCGCTCTTGGGCAGGATGGGCAGCAGGTCGAGGGCGTGGTCGAGGAGGACGAGCCCGTGCCCGTAGGTGCCGTCAAAGCCGGCCGAGCCCAGGTCGGCGGCAGTCCGCTCCAGCGCCAGGCGAACCTGCTCGGGAGTGGCCCAGGGCACCCGGGCGCGCAGCAGCGCCGCTGCTCCGCTCACGTGGGGGGCCGAGAACGAGGTCCCTTGCAAGAAGCAATAGGCCATGAAGGTGGGGGCGCCGCAGTTCTTGCCGAAGGTTTCCTGCAGGATCCCGTCGACGTAGCCGTCCTCGTTGAGGTCGGCCGAGTCACCGCCCGGCGCCACCAGGTCCAGGCCGGGGCCCCCATTCGAGTACGGGGCCCGCTCGAGCGCCAGATCGACCGCCCCCACCCCGATCACTTCGGGATGGTTGGCCGGGAAGCTGACCCCTGAGTCGGATCCTTGGTTGCCGGCCGCCGCCACCAGGACGATGTCGGCCGCGGCGGCCGCCGCCAGCGCCTCGTTGACAACCTCCGATGAGCATGAGGGCCACGCCCCTGTGCAGATCCCCCCGGCCGACATGTTGATGATGTCCGCCCCGTGCTGGCGGGCCCAGTGCAGGCCCCGGGCCAGCTCCAGCGTGGTTCCCACCCCGTTGGCGTCCAGCACCTGCACCGGCATCAGGGTCGCCTGGAAGGCGATCCCGGCCACCCCCACCCCGTTCCCGGTGCACTGGGCGATGGTCCCGGCCACGTGGGTGCCGTGGCCGTTCTGGTCCTCGGCCACCCCCTGCCCAGAGATGTCGGATATGGCGTCGTACTCGTCCACGAAGGTACGGCAAGTGAGATCCTCCCCCGCCCGGGAGATGCCGGTGTCGAGCACTGCCACGGTGACCCCCGAGCCGTTGGCGCGCTCCCAGGCCTCCACCACGTGGATGGGGGGGAAGTGCCACTGGTATTGGTACCCGGGATCGTTGGGGGCGCTCTGGGCGGTCAGTTCCGCCGATGATCCCTCGCTCGGCTCGACCGACAACGTATAGACGAGTTCGGCCACCTCCACTCCCGGGCGCTGGGCAAGCCGGTGCACGGCGTCCAGAGGATCCTCCCCCGGCCTTACGCTCACCTCGAACCAGCGCTCCACGGCCCGCCCTCGGGCGTCAGGCAGCACGGCGGCCACCTGCTGGCCCGGCCGGAGCTTGACGGCCACGGTCTGACGTCGATGGGGAACCCTCGGATCGGAGGCCGGTCCCACCCGTCCGGGCCGCTGATCGACCTGGGCCAGGGCCGAACCCTGGGCGACCACCGTCCAGGCGAGGAGGAAGGTCAGGAGGAGGGCGAGGCGAGCACGGGGCAAGACCCCCGGGAACTTATCCACCCGGCGCTTATCGGTCAACGACCAGGTGCTCTTGACCGAGGCGCGCCTGGGCCGGGCGAGCTACCAACCAGGCCAGCGGCAGGGAGAGCCAGCTCAGCAGGTAGATGGGGAAGGCGAAGCGGAACTCCTGCCCCGTGGTGGTGAGCACCACGTTGAGCACATGGAAGAGGAGCAACCCTCCCGGCCAGAGCAGCGGCCAGAGCCGGCGAGCGGCCAACCCGGCGTAGGTGGCGGCCGCCAGCCACAAGGGGACCGCCGGCCGCCAGGTCAGCCAGAGGCGGCCGGGCTGCTCGGCCCAGACGAAGATCGCCTCGGTGAGCAAGAAGGCCCGCCAGGAGAGCGGCTCCCGCTCCAGGCCGAGGTCGTTCTCGGGGACCTCGTAGGGCGGCCGGTGAAAGAAGGTACCTTGCGGATTCCCCGGCACGAACAGGTAGGAGGCGGCGCACAGGCGGTGGCCGAGCACGGTACCGGGATCCTCCACCAGTGTCTCGCCGGCCAGAGCCAGGAACCGTCCGCTCCGGGCCCGCAGGGGCCCGAAGTCGAAGGCCGGGTCGAAGATCAGCGCACTGGAGTCGTGGCAGTCGTAGCGGCCTCTCCAGACCTGCAAAGGGGCGATG
>JBOGFC010000148.1:0-6198 GCA_050742155.1 Acidimicrobiia bacterium | reverse complement strand
GATCAGGACGCCGCTTGGCTCGCGCGACTGTTCTCCGCATCCTGCCCGGCGTCTGGCATCGCCAGCCTGCCTGCCTTGGCCACTCTGCATGAGCCAACCGGTCGATCTGACCCCCCCAAGCAGCTCGAAGGCCGGTGCTCGGAATCGACATGCCGTCACCTGCATCGGCCGCCCTCGTTGGAACCGGAGAATCAGACGCTGTATCAGCGCTGTGCACCGCGGTGGGGATACGGAATAACCCCCGGAAGTCCTATTTGTAGTTGGGGATTCGGCCGCTTTGAAGGCCGAGCAGATTGAGCGTCTGATTCGTCCTAACATGCTCTCTACCGATCGGACCAGGAATCGGATTGGCCCGAAAAGCCTTGTAGTACTTGACAATTCTTGCGCCCGTAGCTCAATTTGGATAGAGCGTCTGACTACGGATCAGGAGGTTGGGGGTTCGAGTCCCTCCGGGCGTGCTAAGTAAAGTCCCTGCTCAGGCAGGGGTTTCGGCGCTTAGCGGATTCGCCTGCCCGGCCGAGGCCATGCCGTGGGAGCCATTCTTCGGACCCATCCAGTCACCTACCGCCAGCGTCGATCGGGTTTGGACCCGGCGGACCGCATGAGCGGCTGGTTGATCCACGCGTCGGACGGAACAGGTCGACGGCGAGCCTCGCGGAGGATGCCAGCTTGGACCACGTAGCCGCGAGGTGCGCACGTTCGAGTACCGCGGGTTGGAAAGGGGTGCGGAGCCGGACGGCGACGACCGTGCTGGCGGCCCTCGACGAGCCGGCCCCCGTGGTGTGCCCTGGGCGAGCCGCCACTTCCTCGATAGTCTGAGGTCATGGCCGTTGCACAGTGGGTGACCAGAGAGCCGGCTCCCGGCCTGCGACCCTACGTCGGTCGATATGTCGGGTATCGCCTCCTCGGCCAGCCTCCTGGGCTCCACCGCGGTCTGCCTTCGCGGAACATGACGCTCATCTTCAGCATCGGTCCCGAGATCGACATCGTCTCTCAGACCGACCGGAGCCGGGCTCCCCGGAGCTACCGGGCAGTGCTCGCTGGTCTCCACGACACGCCAGCGCTGATCGCCCAGGACGGCAACCAGGAGGGGGTGTCGGTGCTGTTCTCCCCGCTGGGAGCGCGGACGCTGCTGGGACACCCGGCATCCGAGCTGTGGCACCTGTCGCTCGAGGCCGAGGAGGTCGTCGGGAGCTACGGGGCCCAGCTCTCGGAACGGCTCCACGAGACCGACGACTGGGACGCGAGGTTCGCCGCCTGCGACCACGTCCTCACCCGGCTCCTTGGCCAACGGACCGTGGCACCCGAACTGGCCGAGGCCTGGAGGATCCTGGTCCGCTCCGGCGGCCGGGTCCCCGTCGCCGACCTGGCCGCAGAAGTCGGCTACAGCCGGCAGCACCTTCGTCAGCGCTTCACCCAGGAGTTCGGCCTCGGTCCGAAGCGGGCGGCGCGGCTGATCCGCTTCGACCGGGCCTGCGGGATACTGCTGAAGAGGCCTCCCTTCCGGTCGATCGCGCAGATTGCCGTCGCCACCGGGTACTACGACCAGGCCCACCTCCACCGTGACTTCGCCAAACTCGCGGGATGCACTCCGGTGGAGCTGGCCGCCGGGGATATTCCAATTGTCCAAGACGAACCGGCGACGACGTAGCCACAATGAGACCATGAGCAACACCAAACCGTCAGCCGTCTGGCCCGTCTTCAGCTTCCGGGACGCCCGCGCCGAGATGGAGTTCCTCAAAGCGGCCTTCGGGCTCGAGGAGACGGCGGTCATCGCCCGCGACGGCGACCCCTCGATCATCGAACACGGTGAGATGCGGTGGCCCGGCGGACCTGGGATCATGTTCGGCTCCGCTGGCAAAGATGACACCCCGTTCGGCACCCGGCTCCCGGGCAACGACTCGGTGTACGTGGTATGTGACGACCCCGATGCCCTCTACGAGTCGGCCACGGCCGCCGGGGCAGAGGTTGTGAGGAGTCTGCGGGACGAGGACTACGGGTCGCGGGGTTTCACGGTGCGTGATCCCGAAGGCATCCTCTGGTCGTTCGGCACCTACCCGGGCGAGTGAACTTTGCTCTCCCATGCCACGCGACGGCTACCTTGGCGCCGTGGTCAAGACTCAGCCAACGACCGCGGCTTGAGCCTGCGCTATCCGCAGAGGTGGCCGTCATTTGTTAAGCGGATGGTGTCTCTGGCGGTGGTCCCCGGCGATGGCGCCGGTGGGACGATGGTCACGGCGGGACTATTCATCTACGCCTGTATCGGACACCATCCACCCGACGTGTGACGTCGTCGACGAGCCGCCGTCGCCGACCCGGACCAAGACCTGGGAGCCAAGTCGGGAGCCATCCGCGATGGAATCGTGGGTACGGCGCTGGACGTCGGTGGGCTGAGAAGCCCCCGCTTCAAGCTAGATAGACGCCTGCGGACACCCACGGACACCGCTTGGGGATCTACGGATCAGGAGGTTGGGGGTTCGAGTCCCTCCGGGCGTGCCGCGAAAGGCCTGGTAGAAGGCCATTTCTGGCTTACGAGGATATCCCTTGGCTTGGCCTCTGATCGCCGGCTGATCCCACTCTGCACAGGCGTGCTGCGTGGGATCCTCCGTCGGCGTGGAGCAACTCATTGCGGCGACCCATCAGTCCAAGTGATTCGAAGACGACACGCATTGTGATCAGCGAGGTCTTTTGACCGGGAATCAGAAGTCGCTATACCGGTTCGCGGGGTTTGCTCTCCGCTGTAGGTGGTCGCGAGGTCGGTCTCTGGCCCGAAGTGGATGCCTCTCCTCCTAGTTCGCTCTGGTAGCTCCGGCGGATGTCGCGAGATGGTGGACGCCGCGTTTTCCGACCAGGTCGGGTTCGCGCGGCCAGCGTGCCTAACCGGCCGGCCGATCAGGTTTCGATCAGATTCCGCGACGCCGACAACTTGGAGTCGGGCCAGTGCCGGCCCCGAGTCGACGGCGTGCTCGTCCCTACCCGGGTCGCCACCGGGCCGAAACCCTCGTTAATGGCGTGGCCCTGGACGGCGGTTGGTTCGAGGTGAGGTGGTGGGGATCCCCCAAGCCGGCGGTACATCGGTCGGGGAATGCGCCAATCCGTCGAGGGAACACGGTCCCCTGCTGCCAGTGCTCGTCCCTTCTACCAGACGGTGCGGATTCCCGCCGGCGTGCGGTAAAAAGGCGCGGGTCTCCTCTACGGCTTAGCCTTCGATGCCGTGAGTGTTGCCCCCGCCGTCGCTACCTTCCTGATCACCGACATTGTCGGCTCCACCCGGCTGTGGCAAATCGACCCGGAAGCGATGAAGCAGGCCTTGCCCGATCACGATGCCATCTTGCGCCGGGCGATCGAAGCAAGACACGGCCGGGCGTTCAAACACACCGGTGACGGGATGCTGGCGATCTTCGACTACCCCTCTGACGCTCTGGCCGCCGCCGTCAACATCCAGCGGGAGCTGACCGGCACCTCTTTCCCAGGGATCGGATCGATCGTGGTCCGGGCCGCCCTCCACACCGGCACCGCCCAGGAGCGGGAAGGTGACTACTTCGGACCTCCCCTCAACCGAGTGGCCCGTCTGCTCGCCGCCGGCGACGGCGGCCGGGTACTGGTGTCCCTCGCCACCCAGCAACTTCTCGCCGACCAACTACCCACCGGGGTGGAACTCGTCGACCTGGGTGAACACCGGCTGCGGGATCTCGACCGGGCGGAGCGGATCTTCTGGGTAAAGGCCGAGGGTCTCCGCGCTGAGACCCCCCGGCTCCGGACCCTGACGACGATCCCCAACAACCTGCCGATACAGGCCACCGGCTTCGTGGGTCGTGATCAGGAGCTGGCCGAGGTCGGCAAGCTGGTCCGTGGCAGCCGGCTGGTCACCCTCAGCGGGGTGGGCGGTTCTGGCAAGACCCGGCTGGCGCTCCAGACCGCTGCCGACCTGGCCGCCGAGTTCCGAGGTGGGGTGTGGTTGGTGGAGCTGGGGGCGCTCACCGATCCCGAGCTGGTGCTGACCACAACCGCCGCAGCTTTGGCGGTAGGCGAGCAGCCAGATCGTCCGCTCTTGACCACCCTGATCGAACATCTCCGCATCAAAGAAGCACTGTTGGTGGTCGACAACTCCGAACACCTCCTGGCGACAGTGGCCGAACTGACCGTCGCCATATTGGCCCAGACTCCCACGGTCCGGTTCTTGGTGACCAGCCGGGAGCTCTTAGGGGTGGCTGGCGAGGTGGCTTACCCGGTACCGCCGATGGGGGTTCCGGCAAGAGAAGGGGACATCTCTATCGTTGAGGCACTCCGCTTCGACGGGGTGCGGCTGTTCGCCGAGAGGGGCGAGGCGGCCCTCCCCGGGTTCCGGATCGGTGCCGACGACCTGGGGCCGGTGCTGGAGATCTGCCGACGGCTGGACGGCTTGCCACTGGCCCTGGAGCTGGCCACCGCCCGATTGCGCAGCTTCTCTCCCCGCCAGATCGCCTCCCATCTCGATCAGCGATTCCGGCTGCTGACCGGTGGCAGTCGCACCGCCCTCCCCCGCCAGCGCACCCTGGAAGCGGCCATCGGCTGGTCCTACGAGCTGCTCGACGGGGAGGAGCGGCGGTTCTTGTGCCGTCTGTCGGTATTTCCGGGCAGCTTCTCGCTGGAGGCGGCGGAGCGGACCGGTACCGGTACCGGCAGCGAAGCGCTGGACGTTTTGGACCTGATTCCCCGTTTGGTCGACAAGTCGCTGGTGACGACCGAGCCCAACCTGTTCGACACCCGCTACCGGCTGCTGGAGACCATCCGCCAGTACGGGCGGGAGCGTCTGGCCGAATCCGGAGCCACCGAAGAGGTGCGGGCGGCCCATGCCGACTACTTCCTCGAGCTAGCCGAGGCCGCCGAGCCCTTCCTCCGGGGAAGGAAGGAGGCCGAATGGCTACCCCGGCTCGACCTGGAACTGGACAACCTCCGTCAGGCATTCGAGTGGACGATGGAGACGGGGCGAACCGAGACGGCGATGCGGTTCGCGGGAGCATTGTGGCGCTATTGGTGGTTCCGGTACCGGGTGGATGAGGGGCGCGAGTGGCTGGAGCGAGTGTTGTCGGCTGGTCAAGAGGTGGATCAGGCGGTGCGTGCCAGAGCATTGCTGGGTGCCGGCACGCTCGCAATCTTCCGTCTGGACATCGCTCGAGCGATTGTCCTCCTGGAGCAGGCGTTGGAGTTCTTCCGAGCAGACGTTGCCGGAGGTGATGAGTCCAATGGCTCTCACCTCGCCTCTGCTCTTATCAACCTCGGGGTGGCCATGGAGTTCGTCGACAATTGGGACCGCAACCGCCAGCTCAACGAAGAGGCATTAGAACTAGCCCGGCGAATCGGCGACCTGTCCGCCATGTCGGTGGTGTTGGGCAACCTCAGCGTGGCGGCCGGCCAAGGTGGTGACCTGGAGGCGGCCCGGCAGTGGTATCAACAAGGGTTGGAACTGGCCCAAGGTCTCGGCTCCCCTGTTCGCCTGTTGGACGCCTACAGGCAGGCTGGATTCACCGAACGATCGATCGGCGACCCCCGCCAGGCACTCGCTCATCTAGACGAGGCGAGCCGGCAGGCGGAGGCGGCCGGAGTTCCCACCGTGGCCGCCCGGTTGCGGGCCTCGGTGGGCGCAACCTACGCGCTGCTGGGCGACCCCGACCTCGGGTGGGACCTGTTTCTGGTCAACGCAGCAGCCGCCCTGGCCGACCCCAACTTCGGAGCGGGAGTCGACATGCTCGAGCTGTTGGTGGACCGGGTAACGCTCGAATCCAACGCCGGTGATTCGGCGGCAGCAGCCAGGGGGCTAGGGATTTTCAATCGGCTGGCGGAGGAGCGGCGCCTCCTCGCCCCCAGCCAGCGCCGAGAGCAGAGGCAGGTGGAGGAGTCACTCCGCCATCGGCTGGGAGCCGCCGAGTTGGAGAGGCTCAAGGCGGAGGGACACGACATCCCCCTCGATCAACTAGCCGGCTGGATCACCCGGCCGCGGCATGGGTAACCACGCTGTGCCCGACCCCTGACTTCGCCGGCTCTCCCCAACGTCGGCTCTTCGGGCCTCCTGGGGGGAGGAACTGAGATACCTAGTGCTGGCGCGCGTAAGTCCTTCGGTGATCTCAGGCCGCCTTGAGAGGCTTGCCCTCGTAGGTCCAGCGGAAGGGCTTGGCTCGGCTGTTGTAGTCCTCGATGAAGGCGACCACCTTGACGACC
>JBOGFC010000147.1:0-8796 GCA_050742155.1 Acidimicrobiia bacterium | reverse complement strand
ACGTCGCACCGCCGAAGGCAAGACCAAACGAGAAATCATGCGATGCCTCAAACGCTACGTAGCCCGCGAAATCTACCGGCTCCTCCGAACCCCCGCCAGCATCACTACCCCCGCCCAAAACCCCGCTCGACATCTATAGGAGCATCGCACCGGACCCCTACCGATGGCATCGGCCGACATCGTCGTCGCGCCGATTCACCGTCGGAAGGGAATCGGGACTGCATTGATGCAGCAGGCCGAGTCCTGGGCCTATTACCACGGCGCCGACGGTGTGATTCTGGACATGCTCCGTGCCAACGAGGCTGCCCTCGCTTTCTATCGAAGTCTGGGGTACGACGACCTTGGTGCGCTGATGTTGAAGCGCAGAAGCGAACCCTAGGTAGTCCGATCATTAGGGACGTACCACTGGACGGGAGCGGTGGAATCTGGGCTGACTGCGAGGACCGACCCAGCCAACACGTCCATGCCGATTACCCCCGGAGGGTCGGGCCTCGCCGTGGGCACCAGGAGTGTCGGGACCTCGAACGTTTCGTCGCCGACATGGAGCATTTGGTCCTGTACCACCCGGCCACTGATCTCGACACCGCTCAATCCTCGTCCCACCGGGCGGTGTTTGCCACCGCGCAGGTCTGGGACGGCGCTTAGGGCGAACTCGGTGCCGTCGGTGCCCGTGTTGAGCATCGTCGGCACAGAAGAGAATGGCTCTATCGCAGCCTCAACGACAATGAGGTCTCTGGAGAGTCGCGGCATCGAGAGACGTCGCGACTCGGGGTAGAGGTCATCAAGCCAGTTCAAGATCTCCGTGGCCGCACCTTCAACCAGACGAAACCGATTCCCGACAATGTCGATCACTGCCCAGGCCGAGGCGCTGAGATGCTGCGGACTCAAGAAACCACCGACACCCCAGTCCACGAACATCGCCGGTCCCTCAATGGCCACCACATCGGCAACGGGAATGGGCGTGCTCTCGATCTCGACCATCGCGTCGCCAATAGCCCAGCTAGGAGTGGCCTTGCCGGCGTGATCCGTGCCGGACTCGGATGACAGCGCATCGATTCCTGCTCGAGCCACAAGGTCCGTTGTCCACACGTGATCAGTCGAGCCAGTGTCGAGAATGAACCGAGCGTGTACCCCAGCTACCGATGCGTGGATCATCGGCGAATGAACTGACTGCCCATCAGCCTCGAAGACAATTGGAGTGTCGAGCAGGCGCCGGATACTCCGAGACTACTCCCAATGAGGCAGCCGTCCCGCTGCCCCCCCCCAGGATCTGCCTCCCAGGATCTGGCTGTTCGATAAATGTTCGATGAAACGACCGAGGTGCTGACCCGAGGCCTGTCTGCAAGCCTCTGACCAGCACCTTCGTTGTCGGGACGGCCGGATTCGAACCGGCGACCTCAGCGTCCCGAACGCTGCGCGCTACCAGGCTGCGCTACGTCCCGTGCGGTGCATGGTAACCCGCCGCCGGCCGCCCCTACGCGGCGGCGACCCGAGCGGCTTCCTCCATGGCGGTGCGGAGCTGGTGGGCGGTGAACGGCTTGGCCAACCAGGCGCCGGCTCCCGACCGGCGAGCCAAGAAGGCATCGGCGCTCCGATCGAGCAGCATGACCACCGCCATTCGCGGGGCACCTTCGGCCAGCACCGCATCTCGGATTGCCCGGACCACCGCCATCCCGCCCATCGTCCCCACCTGGAGGTCGACCACAACCAGGTCGGGCCGCCACTCCAGCACCAATTCGGCGACGGCAGTCGGGTCGCTCTCGTGGAGCATCACGTCCGAACGGCTGCTGAGGGCCGCCCTGACCTGGTTCTCGACCCACGGCTCGTCCGCTACCAAGAGCACCTTGGGCATGGACCGACTGTAGTGAAGTGGCCGCAGGGCGCTTCCTAAGATCTCGCCAATGCTCCCGTTCCTCCTGGCCGTGACCCTCTCACTCCAAACCGTTCAGCCGGCTGGGCCGATCGAGGTGCTGGAGGTCACGGGCCCGATCGACGCCACGCTGGTGGAATTCCTGGAGGGAACCCTTCAGGAGGCGGTGGCCAGGGGTTCCCAGGCCGTCATCCTGCAGCTGGACGCTCCCGGGGCGGTGACCGAGGACATCCACCGCCTCCTCGAGCTGGTGGAAGATCCACCGCTTCCGGTGGTGGTGTGGGTGGGACCGGCGCCGGCGGTGGCCTATGGAGGGGCCGCCCAGCTCCTGGCAGCCGCCCAGGTCGGCCTGGCCGCCCCCGGAACCCGAATCGGCTACCTACAGCCGACGGTGGCCGGAGGTGGCGGTCCCAGCCAGGCACCGGCGGGTATGCCCCCGCGGCTCCTCGACGAGGCGGTACTGGTGGAGGGCCCCGTCCCCGGCCTGGTGGCAGAGGCCATCCCCACGCTGGGTCAGGTGGTGGTGGGACTGCACGGGCGGATGGTGACGGTGCGCGGAGAGGCCCGCACCCTGGCAACGGCCGAGCCCTCCGAGGGGGGCGAAGGGCCGCGCCCGGCGGTCGGGGTACGTTTTCATCAACCGGGGCTTGTGGCCCGGGTGCTGAGGATGGCGCTCCGCCCGGAGGCTGCCTTTCTCTTCCTGGTGGCCGGCCTGGCGGTCGGCGTCTTCGAGTACTACGCGCTGGGGCCGGGCATCGCCGCGGCGGTGGCCGTGCTCCTCCTCCTGGTGGGCGGCTACGGCCTGGCCGTGCTGCCCCTCACCTGGTGGGCTCTCTCGTTGACGCTGGGGGGCCTCGGGCTGTTGGCCGCCGACGTGCAACGAGGGGCGCCGGGCATCGCCACGGCGACCGGCCTCGTCATGCTGGCGGTCGGGGGGCTGCGCTTCACCGATGCCGCTCCTCAACTGGTGCCGACCTGGTGGGCGGTGCTGGCGACCGTGGTGGCAGTCGGCCTCTTCTTTCGGGTGGGGATCACCACCGTGGCGCGGGCGCGGTTCTCGACCCCCACCATCGGCCGGGAGCACCTGATCGGAAGGCAGGGGAAGGCGGCCAGCGACCTGACCCCCGAGGGGGTCGTGCTGGTGGGGGAGGCCCAGTGGAGGGCGGTTTCCCACCGGCAGGCGGGGATCCGCGCCGGCGATCCTGTCACCGTGGTGGGGGTGCGAGGAGCGGTGCTGCGGGTGGAGCCCGCCGAAAGATGATCATTTCCAGCTTTTTCCTGGACCCCGGCTGCCGACGCTGTTAGCTTCCCCGGTGGCCCCGTCGAGTGGAGGAAGGCAATGGTCGTGTCCCTGAACGACTCCTGGCAGCGACGTGCTCTGTGCCGGGGCAACCACTCCCACCTCTTCTTCCCCCCGAGCACCTTCGAGCGCAAGGAAGACCGGGAGCGTCGGGAGGCTCGTGCCAAGGCGATCTGCAGCGTCTGCCCGGTGCAGGCCGAGTGCTTGGACTACGCCCTCCACATCCGGGAGCCCTATGGGATCTGGGGCGGCCTCACCGAGATGGAGCGGCGCCTGCTCCTCGGGGATCGCGCCCAGGTGTCCTGAGGCGACGCAGGTCGCCCTCCCGCACCGTGACGCCCGCCGCGTCCAGCCATTCGAGCAGCGGCACCGCGTACTTGCGGGTGAGGCCGAGGGCATCGCGAAACTCGGCGACCGTGAACCGCTCCGGCAGTTCCCGCAGGACATCGGGCAGGGCGTCGAGCTGGTCCGGCAGGTAGACGAGGTCGTCTGAGACCCGCGTCAGGCGGCCTTGACGGACCAAGTTGTGCAGCAGCTCCCGGTGGAGGCCGAGCTGATCGGCGCGGGGCACGGTGAGCCCGTGCTCCATGAGCCGTCGGCGGGCTTGCCGCCAGGCGTCCTCCTCATCCGGGCCCAGGGTGCCGGAGAACTCTGCCGAGGCGATGGTGGCGCCTTGGTCGAAGAGACGGTCGCTCACGGCGACCAGATGCTCGAGCGCCGCCGGCTCCAGTCCCAGGCGGCTGGCCAGGCTGGCCTTGGGAATGCCCGGGCGCAGTGGGTTGCCGGCGTGGAACTCCTCGGTTATGCGGAGTGCCCTTTCCGTCACGGTATGGATGGCCTCCTCGGAGAAGGCGGTCTGGCCGGCTACCAGGGCCCCAACCGGTCGCCCTCCTCCACTGTGGGCGGCCAGGTCGCCGAGAGAAGCGCGGCCCCGCACCTCGAGGAGGGCGGCGGCCCGCCGATCGGCCGGTTCCCCCAGGGCGGCCCGCAGGAGGACAAGGGACGGTCGGGCGGCGCCCACCCTCGACGAGGGAGCCGGATCCAGCACCCGGCCGCCCCCCACCACTGCCCGCCGTCCCACCTCCCTGAGGATGAAACGATCCCCCATCGCCACCGGCAGGGGAGCCGGCAGGCGCAGCAGCGCCGCCCCGGTGCCTTGCAGCTGGCGACCCTCGACCAGGCGGATTCGTACCGGCCAGGCCCCGCTCCCCAGGTGGAGGTGGAAGGCGCCCCGCTCGGTGAGTGGTTCCTGCAGGTAGCGGGCCGTGGTGACGTCCACCAGCAGCAGGTCGCTCTCCGACCACTGCCCGGTCAGGCCCAGCATCGAGCCTCGAACGATCTCGCTCCGCTCCAGGCCGGCCAGGTTGACGGCCACCCGGTTGCCGGGAGTCACGGCCCGGCGGGCCCGCTCGTGGCTCTCCAGGCCCCGGATGCGGGCCATCCGCTCGCCCGGCCATAAGGCCACCTGGTCCCCCACCCCCAGGCTCCCGCCCAGGAGCGTACCCGTCGCGACCGTCCCCGCCCCGGCGATCGAGAAGGAGCGGTCCACCCAGAGCCGGGGGCGTCCGGTATCCGGCTGGGCAGGAGACCCGGCCACCGCCCGGGCCAGCGCCGAGCGGACCTCTTCGACGCCCCGGCCGGATGGGGCCGCCACCGGGATGATCGGCGAGCCGGCCAAGGAAGTCCCCGCGAGGCGTTCCTCCACTTCGGCGGCCACCACCTCGAGGAGATCGGGATCGACCCGGTCGGCCTTGGTGAGCGCCACCACTCCCCGAGTGACCTCCAGCAGGTCGAGGACGGCCAGGTGCTCCTCCGACTGCGGCTTCCAACCTTCGTCGGCCGCCACCACCAGCAGGGCCACGTCGATCGCCTCGATCCCCGCCAGCATGTTCTTCATGAACCGCTCGTGGCCCGGGACGTCGACGAAGCCCACTTCCTCTTGCCGGGCCAGCGACGTCCAGGCGAAGCCGAGGTCGATGGTCAGGCCCCGGCGCTTCTCCTCCGCCCAGCGGTCGGGGTCCCGGCCGGTGAGGGCCTGCACCAGGGTGGACTTGCCGTGATCGACGTGCCCGGCGGTCCCTACGATCGGCATGCCGCCCGCAGCGCCTCGGCGAGGTGCGGATCGTCTTCGGGTCGGACGGCCCGCAAGTCGATCACCAGGGCTCCCTCCTCCCGGCGGGCCACCACGGGTGGGGCGGCGGAGAGCAGGGAGCGCCAGGCTCGTTCGGCGAACCCGGGCTCGGCCGATTCGACGGTGACCACCGGAGAGGGGACGCTGGTGCCGGGCACCGACCCGGCTCCGGCCACCGAGGCGTCCCTGAGTACCTCGCCGGCCACGCCGGAGTCGGCCAACACGGTCTTGGCGCGGGCCTCCAGCTCCTCGTAGGCGACTGAGGCCATGGCCCAGAAGGGGACCAAAGCCCCCTTCCCGCCCGCATAGAGCTCAAAGGTGGCCGTCAGGGCGGCCAAGGTCGGGCCGTCACAACGCACCGCCCGGGCGATCGGATGGCCGGCCAGCCGGCCGACCAGGTCGGCCCGCCCCACCGCCATGCCCGCCTGCGGCCCACCGAGCAACTTGTCTCCGGAGAAGAGCACCAGGTCGGCCCCGGATGCCAAGAGCTGGCGAATTCCCGGCTCCTGAGCCAGCCAGCCGGGGGGCGGCCCGGGGAGCCAGGGGACGTCGGCGTCGAGCAGCCCGCTCCCGGCATCGACCACCAGCGGTAGACCGGCCCGGTGGGCCAGCTCGGCCAGCGCCGGCACCCCCGCCGACTCGGAGAACCCGACGATCCGGTAGTTGGAGGCGTGGATCTTGAGAACCAGCGCGGTGTCCTCGGTGAGGGCGGCCTGGTAATCGGAGAGACGGGTCCGGTTGGTGGTGCCCACCTCGACCAGCCGGGCGCCACTGGCCGCCATCAGCTCGGGCAGACGGAAGGAGCCGCCGATCTCGATCAGCTCGCCTCGGGAGACCGGCACCGGGCGATCCCGGGCCAGCGCCGCCAAGGTGAGGAACAGGGCGGCGGCGTTGTTGTTGACGGCCAGCGCGTCCTCTGCTCCCGTCAGGGCACGAAGCAACCGGCGCAGGTAGGCGCCCCTTCCGCCCCGCCGTCCCTCGGTCAGATCGAGCTCCAGGTTCCCATACGAGGTAGCCGCTTCCCGGGCTGCCTGGGCAGCTTGCGCGGCCAGGGGGGCACGGCCCAAGTTGGTGTGGAGCAGGACCCCGGTGGCGTTGATGACCCGGATGGGTCGCTGTCGCGCCAGGTGAGCGAGCTCCGCATCGGCGAGGGCCCGGGGATCGGCCGCCTCTCCGCGGGCGAGGCGGCCCCGGGCCTCCTCCACCGCCCAGCGAGCCACCTCCACGGTGAGAGCCATCGGGAGGTCCTCTGAGAGCGATCTGGCCAGCGCATCGACCGAGGGAAGTTGCCGGACCGACATGGGGCCAGCCTACTTCCGTTCTGGTAGCGGCTTTTGCCCGGTAGCGGGTCAGTTTGATCTGGCGGAAGGTCGGGAACGGTCTAGGCTCCCGACTGGTTGATTGGCGGAGGGCCTGGGTATTGATCCCAATCGCACGAACGACCAGCCGTTTTTGACACGGTGCCTGGCACCGGCCAGGTTGACCCTCCGTCCCCCGAGAACCGGCCCGTACTCGCGGGCCGGTTCTCACTTGGGGGAGTCGACAAGATTACACTCATGTAAGTAAGCTCTGGTACTGGGGCCGTGACTGACGACTTCCAGCGGGCAGCAAGCGAGCAGGGGAGGGGCTTTGAGCAGGCTGTCGAAACCACTCTTCGGATTGCGGGCTGCGCGATCGTTGCCTGGCGTCGGCTTGATCCCTCTTCGGGCGAGGAGATCGATCTGGTGATCAGGACGCCGGGCGGTCGCGAGATTTGGGTTGAGTCGAAGGGTTCATGGAGGGGCGTTCGGCCAGGCTTGCGGCGAAGCGACACCGCCAAGAAGGCGGTCGCGACGGCTTGGCACCTCCACCAATCTCACGCAGCGATGCCACCGTACGTCCTGATCACAAGCCACAAGCCCGTTCCAAGCAGTTACCCGGCCCACCTCATCGATGACGCCGTAGCCTCGGGGCTGTTCGATGAGGTCTTAGAGCTTGGCGACCTGAAGGCTGCCATTCTCAGGCTCGACCAGGCGTAGGGTGGAGATGGCAAACCGACCGTCCAAGCGGATCTACGAAACGGGCGTGGCCCACCCCGCCGTGTTTTCAGACCGGATTCTTCCGGCTCTGGCTGCCATGCTGGCGCCAGCACATCGCAGGGTGCTCGATCCGTTCGCAGGGGTTGGCCGTGTCCACGAGTTGCGGAAGATGGTCACCTGGGAATTGGAAACAGTTGGAGTCGAATTAGAACCCGAGTGGGCCAACCTTCATCCTGACACCCACGTCGGCAATGCTCTCGCCCTCAAGTTCGCCGACGGGAGCTTCGACGCCGTTGTTACCTCACCAACATACGGCAATCGGCTGGCCGACCACCACAACGCCCGCGACAGCAGCCTCCGGCGGTCCTACACCCATGACCTCGGCCGCCAACTCCACGACGACAACTCCGGCGGGCTGCAATGGGGTGAGGAGTACCGCGACTTCCACGTGAAAGCTTGGCTGGAAGCGAAGCGAGTACTCCACGATGGTGGCCGGCTCGTGTTGAACATCTCTGATCACATTCGGAGAAGGCAGAGGCAGTACGTCTCCTCCTGGCACACGGAGACCCTCCTGCTTCTCGGGTTTCGGTTGGTGGATGCCATGAGGGTGGAGACTCCGCGGCTTCGGCAAGGTGCCAATGGTTCAGCCCGCGTCGACTCGGAGTTTGTTCTCGCCCTCGACCTTGTCCGCTAATCGAGCAGCGCGGCGATGTCCCACACGGTCCACGGATAATCGGCGAGGCCGGCTGCCATCGCCGGGGTGACGCCCCTCCCAAGGCTCTTGTGGGGACGGGCGAAGTTGTAGTGGAGGTAGTGGAGGCTCACGTGAGCAGGAGACAACCGCCCGAGGATTCAAACTGACCCACTACTTTTGACCCTATAGCGTCATTAATCCGAGACCAGAACGGGAGAGAGGGCGAAGCGAATGCTGGCAGTCGTCTTCGTCGCCGTCGGGATCGCCGAGCTGGCGGTGCTGGCGGCGGTGGAGTCCCGCATCGGCCTGGCGGGCACTTTGCTCCTGGTGGTGGCCACCGGGGTGGCCGGCGCCTTCTTGATGAGCCGGCAGGGACTGGGGGTGTGGCGAGCCTTCCAAGCCGACCTGCAGCGTGGGATCTTTCCCGGGAGGCTGGCGGAGGGCGTGCTGGTCCTGGTGGCCGGGGCTCTCCTCTTCGCCCCCGGATTCATCACCGACTCGGTGGGGCTCCTGCTGATGGCCCCGCCGGTGCGTCGAGAGGTTATCCGCCGGGGCAGTGATTACCTGCGACGCCGGCTACGCCTCTCGTGAGGGTCTGCCGGATCCTGGCTCCCAACCCCGGTCCCTTCACCGGAGCGGGCACCAATACGTATGTCGTGGGCTCGGTGGACGAGGCGCTGGTGATCGACCCCGGCCCGCTCGATCCGAGCCACCGACGGGCCATCCGGGAGACGATAGAGGACCTGCGTCCCGTGGCGGTGCTGGTCACCCATGCCCACTCCG